>JBAVYF010000215.1:0-9573 GCA_049698655.1 Occallatibacter sp.
GAAGATCTCTTCATGGCGCAGGGCTATGTGACCGCGCAGGACCGGCTGTGGCAGATGGACGCCTTCCGCCGCAGCGCCAACGGAGAGCTGGCGGAGGTCATCGGCTCCTCGATGGTCAGGCACGACCGGGCGCAGCGCGTGCTGCAATTTCGCAATACGGCCCGGCGCATCTACGCGAACCTGCCCACGGCTGACCGCACACGCCTGGACGATTATGCGCGCGGCGTGAACCTGTTCATCGCACAGCATCCCGACTCGCTGCCGCCGGAGTTCAGGCTGCTCGGCTATCGCCCTCAGCCGTGGACCGGAGTGGACTCGGTGAGCATCGGCCTGATGATGGTGCAAATGCTGGACACGCACTGGGATGTGAAACTCTCGCGGGAACTTGTCGCCGCCAAACTGAACAACCCCAGGCTGGAAGAAGATTTGTATCCGGTAGGATCATGGCGCGACCACCCGCCCACCGGCGTACAAGCAGAGCCGAGCCAGCCGCACGACAAATCAGCTCCAGCCAGCGATGACGATGATGACCGCAGCCAGGCCAGCGCCGCTCCGGCTGCCCATGAAGACCCGAACGCCTTGCGCGAACTGCTCGGTCTGCCCGCCTGCGCCGGATGCGCTCCAGGCTCGAACAACTGGGTCGTCGCCGGGCGGCACACGGCCAGCGGCAAGCCTCTGCTCTCCAACGATATGCACCTGGGCCTCACCGAGCCGAACATCTGGTTCATGGCCGACCTGAAAGCGAACAGCAACAACGGGGCGTCCGGCTACCACGCCGCCGGAGTTACGCTGCCCGGAATGCCGTTTGTGATTGCCGGCCACAACGAGCACGTGGCCTGGGGCTTTACCGCGCTCTACGCCGATGTGCAGGACCTCTACATCCAAAAGCTCGACGGCAGGGGCCATTACGAGGGTGGCGATGAAAAATGGCATCCGCTAGCCATCGACCACGAGGTCATCAAAGTGCGCGGCGGCAAGGACGTTGTGCTGGACGTTCAGTTGACCGCTCACGGCCCGCTGCTGAAGCCCATCTTCACCCGCGAGACGCGGCCCATCGCGCTCAAGTGGACCCTCTACGATCCAACGCTGAACACGCTGCCGCTCTACCAGCTCAACGTCGCCTCGAATTGGACGGAATTTTCCGCCGCGCTTGCAGTCTGGTGCTGGCCTACTCAGAATATGGTCTATTCCGACGACCAGGGGCACATTGCTTATCACGCAGTCGGAAAGGTGCCGATCAGGATGGGTATCTTTACTGTGCCTCTATTTCACGACCATCTTGATTTGCGCTTCGAATGGGGAGATCAAGTAGCAAATCAATGGATAACTTACATTCCTTTTGACCAGATGCCCAACGCCTTCGATCCTCCCTCTGGATTCCTGGCCACGGCCAACGCCCGCGTGACCAACGACAAGTCGCCTTACTCGATCACCCACGAATGGGTCGACCCCTACCGCGTCGAGCGCATCTACAAGTTGTTGGGCGGCCGCGACCAGCTCAAGCCCGCCGATATGCTTGCCGTGCAGACCGATGTCTACAGCGAAGTCGATCAGGAGTTGGGCCATCGCTTTGCCTACGCCATCGACCACACGCCCGGCGCGGACGACCGCCTGCGCAAGGCTGCCGACCTGATGCGCTCCTGGGACGGCCGTTTGACCACCGATTCGGCCGCAGCCTCGCTCGTTACCCAGGCCCGCCGCGCCCTCTGGCCTTTGATTCTGGAGCCGAAACTGGGCAAGGAGATCGCCGCCGAGTACCGCTGGTCCGAATCCAACTTTGCCGAGGAAGAGATCATCATGCACGCCTCCGCCGACTGGCTGCCGTTCTACTACAAGAACTGGGACGAACTGCTGACCGACGCCGTTCGCCAGGACATGAAGAGCGGCAAGGTCCCCGGCGATGTGGCTCGCTGGAGATATGGAAGCTGGCATGTGGTTGATATCGAGCACCCGCTCGCCGCATTTCTGCCGCTCATTGGCCGCGTGGCCGGAACCGGCGAACAGCCACAGAGCGGCGACACCACAACCGTCAAGCAGGTGGGCCGCGCCATGGGTCCATCGCAGCGCTTCACCATGGACTGGAGCAACATCGACGGCTCCACGGAGAACATCGTCCTCGGCGAGAGCGGCAACCCGCTCAGCCCCTACTTCCGCGACCAGTGGAACGACTGGTACGGCGGAACGACCTTCGCGTTGCCTTTCAGCCCTGCGGCCGTAGCCGCCCAGACCCGCCACACGCTGCGGCTGCTTCCGTAAAGCCTGCCGATAGCATCGGCTTTGCTTGCGCGAGCGAAAGCTGAGCCGTCCTCGTTTATCATGAAGGCAATGACCGTTGACGTGAAATCGCTTTTGCAAGAGGGCGCGGCGCTGACCGAGCGGGCGCTGGAGGAGTTGCTCCCCAGCGTTACGACCGTGCCCGCCTCGATTCATGGCGCCATGCGCCACTCGGTTTTTGCCGGGGGCAAGCGGCTCCGGCCGGTGCTCGCTTATCAGGCTGCTGTTACCATCGCCGGGGCTTTGACTCCTGGAATCGCCCGGCTGGGCGCGGCTCTTGAAATGCTGCACACCTACTCGCTGATTCACGACGACCTGCCGGCTCTCGACAACGACGATCTGCGCCGCGGCAAGCCCACCTGCCACGTGGTCTTCGGCGAGGCCATCGCCATCCTGGCCGGCGATGCGCTGCAGACCCGCGCCTTCGAGGTGCTGGCCGGGCTGGACACGCTTCCCGCGGCCACCGTGCAGATTATTGGTTTGGTTGCCAACGCTATCGGCACCGTCGAGGGGATGATCGGCGGTCAGGTGCTGGACCTGGAAAGCGAACACCTCAAGCCCACGCCGGAACTGGTCGACGCCATTCACCGCGCCAAAACGGGTGCGCTGATCCGGGTGAGCGTGGTGGCCGGTGGCGTCTACGCCGGGGCCACGGCCGACGACGCGGCGCGGCTCGACCTCTTCGGCCGCAAAGCCGGTCTGGCCTTTCAGATTGTGGACGATGTGCTGGATTTGACCGTGGATTCGGCGCAACTGGGCAAGACCGCGGGCAAGGATCAGGCCACGGAAAAAGCCACCTGGCCGGCCGTCTACGGCATCGAGCAGAGCCAGCGCGACGCCGCCCGTCTCATCGAGGAGGCTTTTGCCGCTCTCGCGCCCTACGGTAGCCGCGCCGATGGATTGAAAGCCGTCGCCCGCTACCTGGTGGAGCGGAAAAAATAAGCTGCACACTGGCTTACGGTGTTAGTTTCTGCCTGCCTGAAGAAGAGGAGACCACAGCATGAGCCAGAATACGCAAACCATCTTTGCCGCGAGCGCGGGAACAGTCCAGCTCGGAGACCTCACCGTCAGCCGCATGGGTTTTGGCGCCATGCGCATCACGGGTAAAGGCATCTGGGGGCCGCCGGCAGACCGCAATGCGGCTTTGCAAACGTTGCGGCGCGTGGTGGAGCTTGGAGTCAACTTCATTGACACGGCTGACTCCTACGGCCCATCCGTCTCAGAGGAGTTGATCGCCGAGGCGCTGGCGCCCTATCCGGCAGGCCTGGTCATCGGCACCAAGGCAGGGTGGGAGCGCGTGGGACCCGGCCAGTGGATTCATAATGCCAGCCCCAGACATTTGCAGGAAGCCGTCGAAGGCAGCCTGAAGCGGTTGCGCCTTCAGCGGATCGATCTTCTTCAACTGCACATTCCTGATCCTGCCGTATCCTTTGACGCCTCCATGGAAACCCTCGCTCGGATGCGCGAACAGGGCAAGATACGCCAGGTTGGTCTGTCGAATGTGACCCTGGAGCACGTGGAGCGGGCACGCAAGATTGTGCCCATCGTCTCCGTGCAAAACCGGTACAGTTTCGCCGACCGGGAGTGGGATTTTTTGCTGAACCATTGCGAGCAGCAGGGAATCGCATTCATTCCATGGGCGCCGCTGGGGCAAAATCGGCAGGAAAACGAGATTTTGGATCGCGCCGCAAAAGAACTTGGCTGGAATCAGCGACAGGTTGCTCTGGCATGGCTGCTCCGCCGCTCCCGCGTCACGCTGCCAATTCCCGGAACCTCATCAACAGCTCATGCCGAGGAGAACATTCGAGCAGCTGGGCTCAAGTTGCCAGACTCGTGGTTCAAGGAATTGTCAGAAGTAAATCCGCCCCCTGCAAGCCTCCGATAAGGCCTATGTCGGGGATCTCCAGGCGCCCCATCCTTGCGACGTTTTTGTTCTTGACACAGGGGTGGGATCGCTGCGTCCGTCTGGTTTTACCGGGCCAGAGCCCGCCGCAGGGCCTCGCGCTTGATGGCTATATCTTCCACGGTGGCCTGGACCTGGCCGAGGACCCGCTGCACCTGGTCGATATAGCCGGGAAGCGCATTCCACCAGGAGTGCAGCGTCTCCTGGTGGTCCAGCAGGGCCAGGGCAGTGCCTGAGGCAGCGGCCACCATTCCGGCGCGGCGCTCGCCCGCCAGCAGCAGCAAGCCGGCTGTCACAAGGGTTCCGCCCGCCGCAAATCCGACCCAGTTCATGGTTTCGGACTCCACGGCCTCCGGTGTTGTTGCAGAATCGTTCGCGGGCTTTGAAAGCGGGACTAAAACCATCTTCTCTCCTTCCGTCCCGGAGCGCGGTCATCGCAGTCTCGGGTTCGGTGCATCCAGTATCGCTCTAAATAGCCGGCCACGCGCAACTGAACAGGAAACGGCCCCCAAACGCCGCTCCCGGCGGCCTTCAGTCCAGGTCGAAGTCGCGCAGCGGCTTGCCGTCGGGGGCGTCCTTGGCCTTGCGCAGCGCCTCGGCAAACTTCTTCTCGAAGAGGTCTTCCTTGTTCTTCTCCGCCTCCACCGACTGGCGGAAGATCGACTCCTTGCGCTCATCGTGGTCGCGCATCGCCTGGGCCGCCGTCTCCAGGTCCTCGAACATCCGCTTGCGCGGCGCCGGGGTATGGCTCACCATCAGCCCGGTGGCCGCATCAATCTTGAGCATCGCCCCGCAATCCGGGCACGCAACCTCGAAAATTCGTTCCTTCGCCTTGGCCATTTTCTTTCTTGCAGAATTGTAAGCGTTGTCGGGGCGGCTTGCACAGAGACTGCTCCAAAGCCCTGTGTACATCATGTACACTTATGAGCGTACATTATGGTACACTATTACTATGGAAGTACCCATTACGCAATTTCGCCGCGAAATCTTCTCGCTCGTCAATCAGGCGCTCGAGGGCAGCGAGGTCTGGTTCACCCACAAGGGTCGCCGCCTCAAAATCGTTCCTGAAGGCAAGCCCGTCAATCGCCTCAGCCGGATTACGCCGATGGAGGTCATGGTCGACCCGAATTTCGATATGAACGATCCCGCCTTCAAAACCGAGATGCTGGCCGAGATGGAAAAGGAGTGGGAGAAGGACTGGGCTGGCCTTTGATTGCCTATCTCGACACTCACATCGTTCTATGGCTTGCGGCGGGCAAAGTCAATCGCCTGAGTTCCAAGGCAAGAGGACTGCTGGACAGGTCAGAGTTGCTGCTCTCCGCCATGGCATTTCTTGAACTCGAATACCTCCGCGAGCTCGGAAAAACGAAGTTTCCCGCCCGGGACCTGCTGGAGAAGGTTAGCCACGAAACCAACCTCCGCCTCTGCGAACTTCCCTTTTCGGAGATCGCCAACGCCGCTCTCGACGAGAAGTGGGCCCGCGATCCCTTCGACCGTCTCATTGTCGCCAACGCCAAGGCCAACGGCTTCGCCTGGCTCATCTCTGCCGACGAAGTCATCCGCAAGCACTATCCGCGAACCGTCTGGTAATGCCTGGACAGCAAAGAGCCTGAAGGCAACCCAGAAGGTGAGATATTCATATCGACAGTCTTTCGGCGCGTCCCTACTCGATTACCACGCGAATCTCGAACTTCTCATCGTCCGGCGTGGGCTTCTCCCAGCTACGAACGTAGTGCATCAGCAGAACCCCGTCGCCTCTGCGCCGGGTTTCAAAGGTGAAGACCTGGAAAACGGGCCGGCCGACGCCAGGTTCCGTGGCCTCGGTCTGCGACTGGTGATGCAACTTGATCAACGGCGTCGATTCCTTCTCGACGTACCACATGTACCCGGTCGAGGGATTCGATTGCAGGCGCAGTTCGAGCCGGTCGCCAAACTTGATGCGAACCTCGCCGCCCTTGTCCGCATCGGTGATGACCTTGTCAGCCGCAAAGGCCGCTTGTGAAAGGCAAGCGACGGCCATCAGCGCCATCAGAAAAAACCATCGTGCGAAATTAACCCGGCGAACCGATCGATTAGACAGCATAACAACTTCCTCCCGCGCAGTTGAAAGCGCGCTCGCGCTTGTACTCCGCGCACAGACGAAGATACATCGATCTGGTGCGTGGTGCAACTGGCGGGCCGATAAGGACGGTGTAGAATTCTTCCTATGAAATCCGCATTGGTTGCAATCGCTGTTTTTGCATCTGTGGCCATCCTGTTGAACGGGCAACAATCCGCTCCTCGCCCCGAGACTCATAAGGTTCAATTTCCTCGCTCCTGTGAGAATTCGAAGCAAATTGATGGGAAGGATCAGCTCGGCAAAACAAAAGCCATTTCTCCTAGCCAACGCGCAGCCCTTATTGACGCAATCTCAATTGAGTTCAGACCCGGGGGGAAGATCGGAACCCCGAGCGCCGAAAAGAAGCTTCGTGCCACTGTAATGGAGACCCGCGTGACGATGGTTGATTTGAATAGGGACGGAATACCCGAAGTCATTGCTCAGGGATCTGGCGATGAATCATGCAGTCCAACAGGGAACTGCGCTTTATGGGTGTTCATGCGGTCGGGAAATGGATTTAAGCTCATCCTCGACAAGGGAGCGGTTCAGTCATTCGGAATCTGTTCTTCGCGAGCTAATGGCTTCAATGACCTGGTTCTTGGACAACACGGTTCAGCCTCCGAAAGTGAGATGTCTATATACCGTTTTGCCGACGGGAAATATCGCAGGGGTCCATGCTATGACGTGAGTTTTACGCGATTGGTAGGAGACGAGGTACAGGAGCTTGAAGAACCAGATGTTACGCCCTGCAAACGGTAGGATTACCAAGTTTTTAGAAAACAAAAACGGCCCTGCTCAAATGAGCAGGGCCGTTTCAATTGAATCAGCAAATGATAAAGAACCTTAGTGCTTCTCCGCCGCCGAGGCAATCTTGGCTTCGGCTTCACTGATGACGCGCAAGGCTTCGGTATAGGCGTCTTCGCTGTCGCCGGCCTGGTCCCACTCCTTGTGGCCGCGGGCCAGTTGCTCGTTTGCGCGGGGAACGTCGATCTCCTCGGGCTTGAGGGCGTCGGAGGCCAGGATGGTGACCCGGTCGCCCAGCACTTCGGCGAAGCCCCAACTGACGTTCCAGCGCAGCACGCCTTCCGGGCCGCCGGCTTCGCCATCTGCCCCGCCCCCGCCGTGCACGATCACGTCGCCTGCGCCAAGCTCGGCCATCAGCGGCGCGTGGCCGTAGAGCACTTCCATGTACCCGTTTTTGGCGGGCAGCTCGACCGCCGTGGCCGCGTGATCGAAGAGCGTCCGCTCTGGAGTGACCAGCCGCACGCGCAGTTGATTCGTTTCCTCAGCCATAGAATCCCTATTCCCTATTCCCTAGTCCCTAGACTGTCGCCTTGAGCTTCTCGGCGGTCTCCAGCACTTCCTCGATGGCGCCCTTCATGTAGAAGGCCTGCTCGGGAATATCGTCGTACTTGCCCGCGATGATCTCCTTGAAGCTGCGCACCGTGTCGGCCACCTTCACATACGCGCCGGGAATGCCGGTGAACTGTTCGGCCACATGGAAGGGCTGCGAGAGGAACTTCTGCACCTTGCGGGCGCGCGCCACGGTGAGCTTGTCGTCGTCGGAGAGCTCGTCGATGCCCAGAATGGCGATGATGTCCTGCAGGTCCTTGTAGCGTTGCAGAATGCGCTTGACACCCTGGGCCACGTCGTAGTGCTCCTGGCCCACGATGCGCGCGCTCAGAATGCGCGAGGTCGAGGCCAGCGGATCAACGGCGGGGTAAATTCCAAGCTCAGATAAAGGCCGGCTCAGCACGGTCGTCGCGTCAAGGTGAGCGAAAGTCGTCGCCGGCGCAGGATCGGTCAAATCATCGGCGGGCACGTAGACGGCCTGAACTGAAGTTACAGACCCCTTGCTGGTCGAGGTGATCCTCTCCTGCAACTCGCCCATCTCGGTGGCCAGGTTGGGCTGGTAGCCCACGGCCGAGGGCATGCGGCCCAGCAGCGTGGAAACTTCGCTGCCGGCCTGCGTGAAGCGGAAGATGTTGTCAATGAAGAGCAGCGTGTCAGAGCCTTCCACGTCGCGGAAGTACTCGGCGACGGTCAGCGCGCTGAGGGCCACGCGCAGGCGCGCTCCGGGCGGCTCGGTCATCTGCCCGTAAACCAGCGCGCATTTCGAATTGGCCCAGTCGCCTGGCTTGATGACGCCCGATTCGGTCATCTCGGTCCACAGATCGTTGCCCTCGCGGGTGCGCTCGCCGACGCCGCCAAAGACGGAATAGCCGCCGTGGTTCTTGGCCACATTGTTGATCAGTTCCATGATGACGACCGTCTTGCCCACGCCGGCTCCGCCGAAGAGGCCGATCTTACCGCCCTTGAGGAAGGGCTGGATGAGGTCGATGACCTTGATGCCGGTCTCGAACATCTCCTCGTGGGTGGATTGCTCGTCAAACAGCGGCGCGGGCCGGTGAATGGGCATGCGCTGCGTTTCGCCGATGGGGCCCAGCTCGTCCACCGGCTCGCCGATCACGTTGATCACGCGCCCCAGCGTCTGCTTGCCCACCGGCATGCGGATAGGCCCGCCGAGATCGATGGCCTTCATGCCGCGGACCATGCCGTCGGTGGCTTCCATGGCCACGGTTCTGACGCGCCCCTCGCCCAGGTGCTGCTGGACTTCGAGAATGACGCTGATGGGCGCGGGCACAGTGAAGCCCTCGCTCACGACGCGCAACGCCTGATAGATAGGCGGCATCGTCGCTTCTTCAAACTGCACGTCCACCGCGGGACCGGAGACCTTGATTACCTTGCCGATGTTCTCTGCCATTTTTTCTGCCTTTTCAATCCGAACTTTTGGGTGCCCCACCTTCACCGCGTCTTTGTTTTTGCGGCTAAGGTGGGATGCCACGAACCTATTGCGCCGCAGCGCCGGAAACAATTTCGATGATTTCCTTGGTGATGGCCGCCTGGCGCACGCGATTCATGTGCAGCGTGAGCGCGTCGATCATATCCGAGGCGTTGTTGGTTGCCGAATCCATCGCCGTCATGCGCGCCGCGTGTTCGGCGGCCACCGACTCCGTCATCGCGTGATAGAGCATGGAAGAAACGTATTGCGGAATCAGCCCCGCAAAAAGTTCCTCAGACGGCTGCTCGTAGATGTAGTCCACCTGATTGGTGCCGAACCTGCGCGCTTCCTCGTCGGCCTCGGCCGTGTCAACCGGCTCAATCTCGATGCCCGCGCTGAGAGCGGCTTCGGCGGCGCGTTCCTTCTCTTCCGCGGTCGGCTCCACTGCGCCGGCAATCTGCGGAATGCCGATCTTCATCAGCGGCAACAGCTTCTCCACCACCAGCCGCTGCGCGA
>JBAVYF010000216.1:0-3282 GCA_049698655.1 Occallatibacter sp.
GGCAACATCGCAGACTCCGGACCAGCCCAACCCACAGTAGCCAGGTGTGGGTGTCCTGTACCTCCAGGCGCTTTTTGACCGGAGATGTGGGAGACAACCCAAACTCAAACGACCAGTCGAGAACGGCCCGAAGGCCCTACTCGCCCTTCTTCTCATTCCGCGCCCGCACCTTGAACCAGATGGGCGTGCCTTTGAAGCCGAAGGCTTCTCGGATCTGGTTTTCCAGGAAGCGCTCGAAGCTGAAGTGCAGCTTGATCTCGCGGTCGGTGAAGAGCACAAAGGTGGGCGGCGCCACGGCGGCCTGCGTCATATAGAAGATGCGAATTCGCTTGGCCATCGGCACCGGGGCGCGCTGGAAGTCGATCTTGTCGAGGAAGCGGTTCATCTGCCCGGTCGAGACGCGTTTGCGCCGCTCGGCGGCCACGGCCACTACCTCGTGCAGCACACGCAGCATCTTTTTCGCTTCGGGGCCTGTCCCTTCCAAGGCGGAGAGAAAGATCACCGGCGCATAGTTCAGATATTTGAGGGTGCGGCGCAACTGCTCTTCAAAAATCTCCCGGTCGGCCGGTGGTTTGCCATCGGTGCGGCCTGTGGTCACTAAGTCCCACTTGTTCACCACGATGATCACGCTACGGCCGCTCTCGTGGGCATAGCCGCCGATGGTGGCGTCGGCCGCCGTGACGCCATCGGTTGCGTCCAGCACCAGCAGCGCCACGTCCGCGGCCTCCAGGTGCCTCCGCGCCATCACCACGCTCATCTTTTCGGCCATCAGGTGGGTCTTGCCCTTGCGCCGGATGCCGGCCGTATCCACGAACCGCAGTTGCCGGCCTTCAAAATCCACCACCTCATCGACGGCGTCCCTGGTCGTCCCGGCAATCGGCGAGACGATGGCGCGGGAGGTTCCGGTCAGCGCGTTCAACAGCGTGGACTTGCCCACATTTGGCCGCCCGATGATGGCCACGGAAGTTTCGTGTTGTTCAAACTCGCCATGCGTCCGGTGAAGTTGATGAAGCTCCTCGTCTCCGGGTTCTGGCGGGACCGGACCCCCTTCAGAGATTTCAGCCTCCTCGGCTTGGGCGTCTTCGGCCTCTTCAGCAGCCCGCGACTCTTCCTCGGTCAGCACAGCCTCAGCCGGCGCGGGAATCGCCGCAGAAATCGCTTCGAGCAGGTCGCCAATTCCCAAACCATGCTCGGAGCTGATGGGATACACATTGCGGATGCCCAACTGGCGAAAGTTTTCCGCAACCATCGCCATGGCCTCGCCCTCGACCTTGTTCACCGCCAGAAACAGGGGCTTGCCGCCGCGAATCAGCATCCGCACCAGGTCGTAATCCGGGCTGGCCAGCTCGGTGCGCGCATCCACCACCAGCACCAGCGCGTCGGCCTCTTCCAGCGCCACCTGGGCCTGGGCATAAATCTCGGTGGGAATCAGCTCCGCGTCGTCGGGCACCATCCCGCCTGTGTCCACCAGCCGGAACTCGCGCCCGGCCCACTCATACTCGCCATAGATGCGGTCGCGGGTGATGCCCGGCTCGTCGCCCACAATTGAGCGGCGGCTGCCGGTGAGCCGGTTGAAAAGCGTGGATTTGCCCACGTTGGGCCGGCCCACAATGGCCACCAGCGGAAGCGCTCCCGCGCGCGATTTGTTCGGCATAACCGACTTGTGATACTTCGACAAAACCTGTCTCCAATCGCCAGTATCTCATCCGTCAACGGAGCTTATGCCTTAATGAGCCTTTTCTTATCTTTACGGCAGAATCCCGGCGCCCCGATTGCCCTCCCGCTTCACAGGAGGGAACGATGCATATTCACGGTAACCAACTGAATGTCAATGCGGTGAACCCTTTCTCCGCAGCGGCGGATCATGCAGCCGCCGCGCAGAGAGCCGCCGATATCCGCAAGAAGCTGGTGAAGAGCGCATCGGAGATCGAAGGCGCGGCAACCCCCGAGGAATCTCTGCTGATCGGTCAATGGATGGACTCGCGTCACAGCCAGGTGCAGAGCGAGGAGCAGTATCATGCCAGCGCCTCCGGCAAAGACCCGGAGTTTGGATAGAGCGCGGACCGAGGTGCTGGCCAAGGTGGGGACGCTGTTCGAATAGTTTCTTTTGGAGGGAGCAGAGGCCTTCAGGCCTCTGAGTGCAGGCATTCAAGATCGGCGGCTTCAGCCGCGTAGATTCTGCAGGGAACAATGCCCGGGCCTGAAGGCCACGTCAATTCGATGCGCCCGGTTTCAGGAGCCTGAAGGCTCCTGCTCCCTCCGCAGCGAAAGACTCGACATCCCGCAGAGAACCGCGGCGGCTATCGGGCACAAGGTGCGGAGGGATCTGGTGTAGTTATTCGACTTGATAACTCCTGCTACGCGGTATAGATTCTTGCAAAGGAGATTGTAGCCATGAATTCAGGCGATGAAGCAAAATGGCATTGGGCTGAAGGCATGAAGTTTGCTCTCGAAGGCTTCAAATTACTCTTTATCTTGAATGGAGCCGCATCTGTATCCATCCTGACGTTTATAGGAAATATGAAAACTGGCTCAATCCAGCTTATTTTGTCTTTGCTATGTTTTGCTTTGGGTGCAGCCGCAACTGTTCCCGCTATGGTACTTGCCTATTTAACCCAACTGCAATACGGCAATGCTTCCCAGGCTGGGCCGAACGGCGTACCACTCTGGCGGAAAGCTGGAAAGAGGCATTATGCAGCATACGGATTCATCGCGTTGGGACTCTTATGCTTCGTAATCGGGACTATACTTGCGGCTTGCGGACTAATGCAAATTCCAAATACAAATCTTCCATGTCCAAATCACCCGTAGCAAAAATGGCAACCTTGCTGTGAATAGAAGCCACTCTTACCCTTTGCGGCGGTAAAGCACCTGGAACTCGTAGCCCTGGTTGGCGGGGAAGAGGGTGGCGACGTGGCGGAGGCGCTCGGCGAGGGCTGGGGCGGCGAGGAGGGGGTAGTCGCGCTCGCGCAGATCGTGGTAGTCGAAGTCCACGGCGAGCGACAGCATATAAATGGCCAGCGAATCCGAGAAAGCCGACTCGAAGTAGGCGCTGCGGGAGCGCTCGTCGATGCTCTTTTGGCCGGCGCGGCTCTCCGGATTGCGCACATCCAGAGTACGAACGTCCTGGGCGCGGCGGCGAGTCTCCCAGGCGTCCTGGCTGGTTTCTCCGCGCACCTGGGCCTCGGCCTGCTGCCAGGCCAGCGTCGAAAAGCTCTCAGGAACCCCCGCGGCCTCGACAAAGTTGTGGGACACGTTGATGAAGAACTCGAAGGCCAGGCC
>JBAVYF010000217.1:0-2147 GCA_049698655.1 Occallatibacter sp.
CCTTATTAACAGCGAAGTGCTCATTATGATTAGCAACGCGGCTGGAATTGTTGTAAGCCTTTGCGTGGCGGCTGTCTGGTGTTTTGTTCGGGGGCGATATGTTCCGGTCGGCATCCTATGTCTTGCGATCATCCTCACAATCAAGCCACAAGATGTGGGCCTGATCTGGCTCTATTTCTTATTGGCGGGCGGAGTTTACCGCAAAATAGCTCTGCAAACCCTTCTTGCGACGGTTGCTCTGAGTCTGCCGGGCGTTCTGTGGGTCTGGTGCGTGGCGCCGCACTGGATGCAGGAATGGCACTCCAATATCCTGGCGTTTTCAGCTCACGGCGGTCTCTCCGATCCGAGTCTGGCCTCAAAGGGAGGTCATGCCCTTGGCATGATGGTCAATCTGCAAACGCTCTTCAGCGTCTTCTGGGACGATCCGCGCATTTACAATCCGGTCACCTATCTTATATGTGGACCACTCCTGCTCGTATGGGCGATCGTCACTCTGCGATCCCGCTGCTCGCCAGCGAGAGCCTGGCTGGCGCTCGCGGCAATGGCGGCTCTTTCCATGCTGCCTATCTATCATCGGCAGCAGGATACCAAGCTTCTGCTGCTCACAGTTCCGGCTTGCGTCATGCTATGGGCTGAGGGCGGCCCGATCGGTTGGTTTGCAGTCGTGGTGAATACCACGGGGCTTGTGCTGACCGGTGACCTTGTGTGGATCATTCTGTTTAGTCTTTTCAGCAGGCTGCATTTGTCCACGGCGGGGATGGCAGAGCGGCTACTGACGGCCGCGCAGGTCTTCGCCACGCCGATTATTCTGCTGGTGATGGGCATATTTTATCTGTGGATGTATGTGCGACGTATCAGCCCAGATAATGGGAGAGGGCCAAATCAATCGGAGGGCCTGATCGGTGCAGCCTGACGAGAAACCGGCAAGACTCTCCGCTTGCGCCATGCCTGAACGGGCAGCCTCCGCCCGGCAATCAATGAACTGCTGGCTCAAACGCAAAATTGAAATAGAATTCACTCAGCAGGTAGGCGAATGATCAACGGAAAGCGCATTGCGGTTGTCATGCCGGCGTACAACGCGGAAAAGACTTTGGAACAGACTGTGCGGGCGCTGTCCGATTTGGTGGACATCAAGATTCTTGTGGATGACTCCAGCAAAGACCAGACCGCGGCTCTCTCCCGGAGGCTCGGCGTACAAACCTTTGTTCACAACGCCAACTACGGCTATGGACGCAACCAGCAAACCTGCTACCGCGAGGCTCTTGCCGCCGGAGCTGACATCGTGGTGATGGTCCATCCCGATTACCAGTACACGCCGTCCCTGGTCCCAGCCATGGCGGGCATGGTGGCCAGCGGCGTTTATGACATGGTTCTTGGTTCGCGGATTCTTGGAGCAGGAGCGTTGAAAGGCGGAATGCCGCTCTATAAGTACGTCGCCAACCGCTTCCTTACGGCCATTCAGAATCTGTTTCTAGGGGTAAAGCTGTCGGAGTACCACACTGGATTCCGGGCCTTTTCACGGGAATTGCTCGAGACTCTTCCGCTGCTCGAGAACTCCGACGATTTCGTCTTCGACAACCAGATGATCGCACAAGCCGTAATGTTCAACTTCCGCATTGGAGAGATCTCCTGCCCAACAAAATATTTCCAGGAAGCCTCCTCCATCAACTTCAGGCGCAGCGTGAAGTACGGCTTCGGCGTCCTCAGCACCACGCTCGGCTTCGTAGCGCACAAATGGGGCATTGTTCGCATTCCGCGCTTCAATGCAAACGGAAGAAAGATCACTCAGCAGTATTATTCCGAGATTTCGCACCGTATCTGACAAAAAGAGACTGACCATGACAAGGACGCGACTCGATGGCCTGAATTTGGTGCTGCTGGGGAGCCTGGTGTTTCTGTTACTGGGGATCGCCCTGGAGCGGTCCGCTCCTGCGCCAATGGTAGATTTCAGGGTTGTTTACTACCCCGCGCGATGCCTTATTCAACATTGCGACCCATACATGGGAAGCGAGGTGCGGCGCATCTATGAAGCGGAGGGAGGATACCGCCCATTGGATAGCGCGAAGGTCGGCCAGATTGTGACGCAGAACGTGTATCCGCCCAGTGCACTGTTCCTCATGGCTCCCTTCGCGATGCTGCCGTGGGGA
>JBAVYF010000218.1:0-10138 GCA_049698655.1 Occallatibacter sp.
GTGCTCGTATCGTAGACGTCGATAATGTGCAGATTGCGAGCGCCGATGATATCGCGGATTTCTCGGCCATGTGAGAGCAGATCACGTTCCCGGTCGAGACTTGCGTTTTCGGTATTCAGCTTTTGCGTGAGGTTCTGTACCTGGTCATCAAGGGAAGCGACCGCGGCAGCATCCGAAGATTTGGCAGACTGGGCCTGTTCTAGCGCAATCTTCTTGGCGTCAAGATCGGTCTGCGTGGCTTTGACCACGGCGATTTGACGGTTAATCTCTTCTCGGAGAGACGCCTGTGTTGCGATTGCCTGGGCCAGGTCCCGGTCTTCGTCTGCGAGCCGCTGTTGAAGATCGTGGTTCTGCTGCCGCTCCAGCGTCAGAGCGGTGGTCAGTTCTGTATTCTCGGCTTGGAGTCTTTGTTCCGAGGGGCCTGTTGCGAGCGATGGAGTAGATGCCGGCGCGCCCGACACCGGCCGCACTACCGTAGAAGCGATTCCGGCATCATGGAGATGAAGAAGTCCATGGTCGTAACGGATGCCGATCCAGAAAATGAACACGGCAGCGGCCCCCGCTCCAACCCAGAGTGGAACCCTGAACCGGCGATACCACAATAAAGGTAGATTCGGCCTGAATGATGCGGCAGCGATGCCACTTTTTTTCTGTAAACCTTCGTCAATCTGTGCGATATTCGCCCACACTGCGGACTTGACGCGGCCTCGGCTAGATTCGATGACGGCATCTGTTCCTCGATCCGAAACTCCCACTAAAACTTGATACGTCTGTAGGTAGTCGGACGAGAGTCTCTTGCATTCGTCACACTTCGAGAGATGAGACTCAAATTCCAGCGACTGTGAAGACGGCAGGTCGCCGAGAGCCGCCAATGCGCACAATTCCTCAAAGTATCTGTGCTTTGACACTCTCCACCTCCCCCGTCAACGCTTCCGCCGATTTGCTCGTCTTGCACAGGCTCCACACGGAGCGCCTCCTTTGTTTTGTTGCCTGTCCCTCTTGTTCTTGAACTTGGACATCACGAAATGCGATGCGGAACCTTTCGAGGCTCCGATAGTAATGGTGCTGCACGTTTCCTACCGACTCGCCCGTGATCCTTGCGACCTCTAAGATGGTCAACCCGCAAAAGCAGATGAGTTCTACCACCCGGCGATGTTTCGCGTCCAATGATTCCAGTAGTTGCTCCACAAAGAGCTTTGCCTCTTGGCTCGTCAACCGGAAATGCTCGCCTATATCGGCAGCCAGTTCCGATGGATCCACATCAGCTAGTTCCACATGGTTGAAGCGGTTGCGAGACTTCAATCCGTTTAGCCGATTGATGCTTCTCCCATAGGTGTATTGCAGCAGCCAAGTGCGTAAACTACCTTTGGTGGCATCAAAAAGTTTCGCGTTACGGTAGAAATCGGTAAAAGCAATCTGAACTGCATCCTCCGCTTCTCCATGATCCCGTACAATTCTCAACGCAACGCGCATCATGATTGCATAGTAGCGGTCGAATATTACGCTCATCGCGTCGTGGTTGCCGGAGACCAGGGATTGCACCAGTTGCTCCTCAGGGCAACTGGTGAGATCGAACGGCTCCGGAATCTGTTCCACGTTGCGCCCAAACGACATCGAAGGCACCTCAACTTCGACAATTCTCTATATCACCTGTCCGAAGCCGGATGGCAGCCGCAAGAAGGGGGATGCTCGTTCGACGCGCATTGCCCATTCCTACCTCGTTGATTACCACTATATGCCTTATTTGCCTTGTCAAATCAAGCGAATTTGCGAGCGGTTGTACCAGTCGAAAAAATAATATTCCTGCTGGTAGAAAACGAACAGGGCGGCTGTATATGCATATCTTTCAACTGGTTCGATGGCTCCGTCAGATGGCCTGATGCTCGGCACATTTCTTGCCTACCCGGCCGGAATACATTAACCCGGTCGGAGATTCCTCCATGTTATCGTTATGTTGAGCCACGATGCCCCCACGCGCAGAAGCGTACCGCCTCCACGGTGCTCCGCGAAGGCTTCCGATGTCTTGACCTGCCCTTGAAATGAAATTTTGGTTTTCCTATAGTTTCAAATAGACCTTTTGGCATTTGCCGGAAGAAGTCTATCGTCGTGTAATATCGAGCCATGCTTTCCCTCCCTGGCGCGGTGCAATCTATCGATTTGGATTACCCCGGACAGAAGAAGCATTGCTGCTCGTATCGGACATTCTGATCAGCAGGATCTGGGTTTGTGATTTTCCCGGAAGTTTTGCTCTGGCGGGTTTGGCGCACGACTTAACAAAGCATTCTCATAAGCCTCGGCCCGAAAAATGACGCTCGATGTGCGTCACTTGGGAGCAGCGTTCACCTTGGCATCATTCTCTTCTTGCATCTTCCTCAAACCCCTCCACCTCTCATACTGTTCCTTCTTCGCTGGGTCAGGGTCTTCGTAACCCTGCAACCAGAACCGAAACCAGTCCACCGTCCTCTGCTGAGAAGCGACGCGCTCCGCAGGCTTTTGGAGAATGTGTTGGCCATTCGGAATCCAAATTAGGTCTACAGGCTTATGTTGGCGGTGCAGAGACGAATAGAGCTCCCACTCGGCAAGAATCGATTCCTTGTTGATCGCGGTGATCATCAGAGGAGTGTGCACCTTGTCGAGATGAAAGCCAGGAGCGAGTTGTGCCCACTTTATTAGACCCTCCCCAAATGGGTCGCCGCCATAGATTGTTCGACCTTCAGAGGCTTCCTGATTGAAATAAAAGAGCAACTCCTGCAGATAGCTTTGGTCTACCCCATCATTAATAGATGCTGCTGCGTAGCGCTCGGAGTCTTTCACTAAAGCGCTCTCAACATACCATGAGGTTCGACTGAAACCGATTATTCCGACACGTTGTGAATCAATCAATCCGCTCGATGCCAGTTGGTCGATGGCCGATTCGTAACCTAAAATATTATCGGCAGACTCCCTTAGCTCCATGGTATGGGTATAGTTCGTTGCAATCTGTAGTACTACAAATCCGCACGCCGCTAAAGGCCTCGCCGCCATTCCTGTCGTAAACTGGCCATCGGTTAAGAATTCGTCTTCCGAGAAGCCGTGCGTCTGAATGACCAATGGATACCGCTGACCAGGCGCATAGCCGGGTGGCTTGAGTAAGCCGCCTGTCCACTCATAGCCTGTCGAATCCTTCCAGCGATAAACCGAAGCCTCACCGAGAGCCAGCTTTTCCAGTTGTGGATTTGGATCCCATATCATCTTGCTCTTACCTGTCGTAATGTCACTCGCCCACAAGGTCGGTCGCTCGTTCAGGCTCTGTCTGACATTCAGCGATACAGATACGCCAAGGCCTGACGCGGCCACTGTTTTCTGTCCATTCTCGCCCTCTTCGTCAGGGGTTGATCTTACCAGTTGCCATTGACCATCGATCAAGCGATACCATTCCGTGACACTTCTTCTGTCCTGCCACCAGTCGAAGTGTAAAACCACTTCACTTTCGGTCGTTCCAAAGCTCGCGTCCTCTAGCCGCAGCGGCAATTGGTTCTCAGCGGTAGCAATTTGGGCGTTACGGCTATAGACAATGCAATCAACTTTATGCGACGGCATCTCGACTTCCGCTACAGCACAAGGGTGAAGTCGCTCCGACTCTTCAATTTGATCAGTCTTCTCCAACGGCAAGAATGTATTGGTCAACAGCAAACGCCGACCACTTTTCGACCATATTGCTTGGGTGGCCTCAAAATGACCAAGCGTCTCTCCGAATGGTGCGTCAATAAGGGGAAGCGCCTTTCCGTTAAAAAGATCAATCAATACATACTGTCTAGGTCGAGTGCTATTGTTCGGCGAAGTAGTGTGTGGGTCATCGTGATTGATTTTCCAATTCTCCAAGCCTTTCATCGGAAGATAGGAGTCCCATGATGCCGGAACACCCCTGACCGGTTTGAGCTGAATCACATATTTTCCATCTGGTGAAATTGATAAGACGTCCCAGTAGTGTGCGAGATCACTCTGCTCACCTTCAGAAGCATCGGGCACTTGAGTGGGCCGGCCATTCTTGATTACCCAGAGCTCATGATGTTGCGGGACGAAGCTAGCAACTACCCCAGGAAAGAGAATACTTTCAACGGGCAACCCAGTGACCGAAATGGACGCGGGATCCTTTGAAGTAGTGAAAACCTGATCTTGAATATTTACTCGCGATGCGCGCCGCGTCGCAGTGTAAACAACGATGCCGTGGAGAAAAGCGTATCTTTCAACGTCACGTCCGGAAGGAGTTAGCCCTTGTACAAGTCGGGTCTTGATATCCACTTTCGACAAGCGACGTTGCCCGGCTGAACCCTCACTCAAAAAGTAGATGCTTTGGGAGTCCGGTGTCCAGCGCACCTCCGAAATAACCGGTTCATATGAGTCTGTAGCTTGCATGGCGGGAATAGCCGCAACCTTAGCGAGTACCAGCGGCTCAATATGGCCGGCCGAACGTAAGACACTGAGTACGTTTTGATTATCAAACAACCATATCGTTGATTCGATCTCATTGGATTTGATTAACCCACGAGAAGTAACAACTAAGGAGTACTTTCCATCCGGGGATATCTTGGGAATAGGGTCTAAGCTGCCTCTTGGGGGATCACTGAATGTCGACATTTCTATTGAATCGCTGACTTTGAAGGGTCGTTGTTCGGCGAGAGCGTATTCAACACCAGAAAATACTACTAAAACAAGGGCGAGCCCTGTGAATGTCATGCCGACTAAACCTCCAAATGTGAGGACACGTCCTGGAAAATACTAAAATGTAGTAGGCAACACGGGACTAACGCTCAGAAGTGTAGTTTGAGGGCAAACTGCATAGAACGTGGTCCGCCCTGCTGGTATTGAGACGCCACTGTCCCCAAACTGGCGTTGAGCATCTGCGTAGCCTGTCCAAAGGTCGCATCCGTGTAAGTGGGATCGACATACCCGAAGTTGGGATGATTGAGGATGTTGAATGCTTCGGCGCGGAATTGGAGTGCTATGGAATCATGCAAGTGAAATTCTCGCCGGGCAGCGAGGTTGAGCTGAGTAGCCCCGAACCCTCTGACAAAGTTTCTGGGTGCATTGCCAACAACCGTGGCATTGGACGGCACGCTAAATGCAGCCTTATTGATGATCCGGCCCCCCGGATATTGTGCTCCGTAAAGATAGATCGGCTGGTTGCTCACCAGATTGAGCCCCCCATAATAGAGGTTGCCCGTGCTCGGATCAACGTAGGATGATCCCGTTAGAGTCACAGGGAAACTTGTCCTGGCCGATATTCGGCCATCTAGCGCCCAGTCGTTAATAAGTACAGCAAGTGTCTTGCTTGTACCTGATCTCGGTAGATCCCAGCTGAGCCCCCCCTGCAAGTTGTTCCGCACATCATAATCGGAATTCCCACGTGTGAGCTGTAGCTCGGTAGCACTTGAACCAAAATCAATCGAGTGCGACCAGGTATAGGATGCGAGTGCCTTAACTCCATGAGCTACGGAGCGTTGGAACTGAACCTGGAGTGCTTGATAGTTCGACGTGATTCCTGACGGAAGATAATCAACGTCTCCAAAGTTGGGATTCAGACTCGTTAGTGACAGCTGCTGTTCAGCGATCAAGCGCCGCCCGTTGGCCCCGACATAAGATATGTTAAGAGATTGCACCTTGCCCAGAGCCTGCTGAATACTTGTGTTCCATTGGAGTGTGTAAGGTTGTTGTATGTGAGCTGGAAATGCATAGACTATGCCAGCGGTGTACGGAGGCGAGACCGACACCGGGACGTTGAGCTGTGCTGGAGTGAAGGGGAGGGATGGATTGGACACAATATCGTAGGCCGTGAATCCAAGGCCCTCATACCCTTGTGCCGCTACTTGGTTGAGGTTGTCATAGAAGACACCCGCACCGGTGCGTATAACTGTTTCTCGGCCCGCACTGTCATTCACGGTCCATGCCAATCCGATGCGAGGAGCGAAGTTAAACCAAGTTGTTTTCCAGAGGGGTGTGCCCCGAGGAGCAAGGGTTAGCGAACTCGGATCGCTAATGCTCCCGAGCAGGGTGTACGCATCATTGCCGTGCGACTCACTCGGAGGGGGATTTACCTCCCAGCGGAGTCCCAAGGAAAAGGCGAGCCGGGAAGAGACTCTCCAGTCTTCCTGAGCAAAAGCTGCCGTCTCATTGAAGATTGGCGTTGCCGGAAGAGAAATTTCCACCTCGGCAAAGTTGGGGCTGTTGTTAAGGATCGAATGCGCACTCTCAAATAATACAAAAGGCTCAGGGCTGGCAGGAGTAAGTGGAGATTTAATACGTCGATAGTCCACGCCGAACTTGAGATTATGATGCCCACGCAGCACACTGACTGTATCTACGAGATTCCATTGGCGACTGAGATTAGTACTGTTTGGAACAGCGAAGTCTGATAGTCCTATTCCAGAAAAGTAAAGTACGACTACGGGATATGCGAAGGGAAAAGAACCTGCTCCGAGCGCAGACGCAAGATTAATAGGAGTCGCGCCTCCAAAGCTGTCCACTGTTCCCTGATTAGCTGAGTTTGAGCGATCGTAGCCAAGGCGGAATTCATTGTCGTATTTGCTAGAGAGTTGGCTTGTTGCGCCAAGAGTGTAGGTTTGGACATCTATCCGGGTCCGTTCAAGCGAAAAATATGGTCGCGATGATGTTGAACTGGGCGTATCACCGAAACGAAAGAACAAAGTGTGCCTTGACGTCAGGGAGTGGTCAAGCCGGACACTAGTGGAATCAATTTTACTCGGTAGCGAGAATGGTGCAATGAATTGGGCAAGGCTGGGACTGGCCGAGGTTCCGTAGTCGAGTCCGTTTTGGATTGGATACGCATTCAGGATTTGCTGAATGGCTGCCGGGGCTTGCTGACGCATGAAGGTGTCCGGGACGTACTGTATTACTGCCGCAGTAGGTAGCGTTAATCTCAGACCTTCATAGGACGCGAAAAAGAATGTACGATTCCGCCCATCATAGACGTAAGGAATAATGACGGGACCACCTAGAGTTCCTCCAAAGTCATTTTGACGAAGGGCAGGGGTCGGCTTTCCATAATAGTCATTGAACCAGTCATTTGCATCGAAGAAATTATTTCGCAAATAGTCGAATGCGCTTCCGTGTACGGTATTTGTACCAGAGCGAGTAACGAGGGAGAACTGACCACCAGGAGACCGACCATATTCTGCGGAATAGGTCGAGCTCTGGACTTTAAACTCCTGCAAGGCGTCAACGGAGATCATACTCTGCGTTGTTCCGAGGGCGGTTGAGCCTCCCAGTGAGCCGCCTGTTCCCGGTTGGGGTCCTCCATATCCATTGCCAGCTGTAATGTTTCCGGTTACACCATCAACGGAGTAATTGTTTGACTCTGTGCGCTGCCCATTGACACTGAAGTCTCCATTTGCGGCAAGGCTAGACCCAGACTGTGGACTCTGAGTGACTACGCCAGGGGTCATGGAAATCAGGTCCTGGAAACTGCGCCCGTTAAGCGGGATGCTTTCGACGAACTTGCTGTCAATGACCGTACTGACAGATGCGTCTGTCGTGTTCACGTTGACGGTGTCGCCGCTGACCGTAATCGACTCAGACGTGGAGCCCACCGCCATCTCGAAGTTGACCTGCAACGCATCTTGCGTGTGCAGGAAGAGATCCACCTTCAAAATCGTCTTGAAGCCGGGCTTCTCAATTTGCATCTGGTATGGCCCGACGGGCAGAGCCACAATGCTATAACTACCATCGTTGTTGGTGGTCGCCTCGAAGCGTTGGTTGGTGGCAGTGTCGATCGCCGTCACTTTGACGCCGGAGATCACTGCCTTGGTGGGGTCTTGAACGAACCCGGTCAGGGTGGCACTGCCTTCCTGGGCGAACAACGGCGAGACTAGTGACAACACAAAGAGAACGGCGGCGATGCGGCGCATGGACATGGTCTCCTCTCACGGTGAGTGCTGGGGGAGTTTTGCACTTTGCCCTCTAATACGCATTGAAAGCCGCATCTGTACCACATCCCGCGCGAAAGTCACGAAATCTTTACAGATTTATGGATGATTGGGTTCGCGCCGCAGGGAAGCATAGAGGAAGGGCTTCCCGGTAGGCTTTTCGCTCTGAGCGTGCGGCTCGATGGTAACAAAGATGGCGTCGAGCTGCGCAAGTTGCCGCGGATTGTCCACGCGCAAGGTCCAACGCCGGTTCGTTTCGCTGTCCATGTAAAGGATGCCAAGGTTGACAGGCTTCTGGTCGCCGGAGCCGGTGCGCCCCCATACCTGGAAGGTGCTGGCCCGCTTGACGCCGGGCTGGCGATCCAGGTCGTAGGCATAAAAGATCAGCGATTTGGTCTTGGTGTAGAAGACACGGCCAAAGGGTTTGCGCGAATTGCCGGTGCCGTCCACGTCCATAATGTCGGCGATATAGAGATTCCGGGCGCCGATCAGATCACGGATGTCTTTGTCGGAGGAGAGATACTGCTCGTCGTTCCTGGCCCGCGAATCCGAATCTTTCAGGGAGGCGGAAAGGCTGTCTACCCGATCCTCCATCGAGGCCATGTGGAGCAAGTCCTGGCGATGCTGATTTTGCAGGGTACTGAGCTCATCTTGCGCGGCTTGGTACTTCTTCTCAGCGTCTTGCAGACGAGCGACGCTGGCATCCCGCTGTTGGGCCAGCGCGACAAGTTGTGCATCCGACTGGCTCTTTGAGGCAGTCATGGCCGCAAGATTTTCCGCGGCAGCATTGGCCTCGGAGCGAAGCCTCTCGGCCTCTTCCCTGCTGCCGGCCGTTTGTTGCCCCAAAGCGGCGAGGCGCTGGTTGTCAGCCTGGATGGTGTTTTCGAGGGCCCGCTTTTGGGCCGCAATTTGTCCCAATTCAGTGTTCGGCTGCGCGTTCGTTCCGTGCGTGGGGATGCCCATTGAGCGCAAGCCCATCCAGTAGGAAGCGAGAGCAACGCCTGCCAGGAGGGACGCGGCAAGCAGGCCGCGGGCTAGGGCAGGATGCAACCAGTGAATCGCGCGAGTCTGGCTTGGTGCGGGCACAAGCTGCGGATGGGGAGGGCCTGCTGTTTGCAAAAGCTGTGCCAGGGCAGATGATTCATCAAAGGCCTGGGCCGCCGGCGCAACAGCAAAGTGGCCGGCAAGAAATGGCATACCGTCGGTTGCAATGTGCTGATACTGCGCGAAGGCTTCGCGGCACTCTGCGCACTCGCTGAGATGCACAAACAGCACCTTGGACTCCGCTGGCGTCAAGGCGCCGGCCGTTGCCAGAGCGCAAAGCTCGTCGTATTTCTCATGCTCGAATTGGGGTTGGATTTCGGTCATCACGGATTCTTGTCTTTCAATTGCTTTACAAATGTGTCCTTGCGCAGCTTTTGAATGCCGCGGTAGTAGTAGTGCCTGACGTTCTCCATCGATTCGCCAATTCGTTCGGCAATCTCGTCGAAATCAAGGTCTTCAAAGAAGAACAGTTCCAACGTGAGCCGCTGCTGATCGGACAGATTCTCAAATGCCTCCTTCAGCCGCTGCCGACTCAGCTTCGATGCAAGGTCGCGTTCCAAATCGCCCGTCCCTGCCAGAGTATCGGCAAGAACATTCGCATCTGTACCAAAATAAAAATTGCGCCGACGCAAATAACCCTGGCGGTCCAGCGACCGATGATGAGCTACCTGGACAACCCACGCCCTGGCACCCCCTTTGTTCTCATCAAAGAGACGCGCTCTTTCGTAAAGAAAGAGGAAGACATCCTGCACAATCTCTTCTGCCTCTCCGATATCCCGGAGAATGCGCAGCCCGATACTGAAAACCAAGCGGGAGTAGCGCCTGAAGAGTTCCGCAAGCGCCTCCCTGTCCTGGCTCTTGAGAGATGCCATCAGGCTTTCGTCGCTGCGCAGTTGTGTCTCCGCGCCCTCCGGAACGGCAGCTGACCACGGTCTCTCTTTGGTCCAAAGAAAGGACACCGGTAGCACTCGCTCTGAAGGGCTGCTCGAGGACACTGGGAGCTCCCATTGATACAGGCATCACCACTTGCGGATGCTGGCCTAAAAAACACTCGACGATGAGAGAATCTCTCCGGCACCGTTTGCTAAGAAGATACACCATGTTGGTGGTGCCTGGGGTGAGTTTTTTGCAGGATTAATTTTTGAGAATTGTGTGGTACAAAAGTGCAATGT
>JBAVYF010000219.1:0-9780 GCA_049698655.1 Occallatibacter sp.
TCGCTGGGGCCGCTGTCCATAAAAACCATGTCGTCAAAGACGTGATTCTGGGCGCAGCGAGCGCCGAAGGCGGTCGCGTCGCGCTCGCCCTTCCACTTTAACGGGGGCTGGGGCGTCTTCCAACGCAGATCGCCGACCGGGGCAGCCGCGTATGGCAGGCCGAGAAATGCACGGACCTTGCCGTCGTTGATAGCTTTGCCGTGGGCCTTGCCTTGTTCGGTCTTCACCGTCAGGGAGCCGGCATGAAGCGGAGCAGAGAGCCCTGCCGCCAAAGCTGCGATTGCCAACGCACACACTGCTCTCATTCCAGTTCTCATTGAAAAAAACCTCTGCGAAACAAAATAGCAGACGGGACGATCATGGCGCGCGGAAAAGGCTTGAGCGTGTTTCATAAATGGTTGCCATGTCTAGGTTGCAAAATCTCAGGGGTTAAAACCCCTTGTATTTGTTGCCCTTTTCGGCACGACTAAAGTCGTGCCCTGACACAAAGCTGGTTTTTGAAACACACACTTGCGACTATTTTCCAATTACATCGATCGCCGCGGTAATCGTTTTGGGCGGCATGCAGGCGTTGTTGTCGCAGGCCTGATAATGGAGCCGGGCCTCGACTAGATGTTCGCCGGCTGAAGCCACAATGCGCGCCTGAATAATGAACTCGCCGGTGTAAACGCTGAGTTTGGTTTTGGGGTCGAGGGGCAGCGTAAAGTCCGAGCCGGGCGGGTAGACAGCCTCATCGAGGCGCACGCCCGAGCTCTCGGGAATTGAGTAAGTGGTAGGGATGAGTTCGCTCTGCCTGGGCGTGTGGGAGTTGATATGCAGCCCCGGCGCGATGCGGAAATGCAGCGTGAGCGTAGTTGGCTTTCCGGCGGGTACTGTGACCTGCTCGGGGTAGAGGAACTCGACGGCTGCGGGCTTTGAGGCAGAGCGGGCCGCCCCATCGACCAATGGTCTTTGCCCTTGTACCAGCGCAGAGGTCAAAGTCAGCGCCGTCGCAACAGCAATGCGAATTACGATCTTTCCTGCAGTCATCAATCTTTCCTCATCGTAGGCGCACGAACTCAGCTAACACGGCTAACATCGCTAACTCCGCTACTTCACAATTCCCAGCGCTTTTTTGATGTTGGCTTCGATCTCCTCCTTTGAAGTCAATCCCAGTTGCGCGGCCACTACGATTCCGTTGCGATCCACGTAAAAGGTGGAGGGCAGCGCGTCCAGGCCGCCGTAGGGCTGGCTGATGGAGTCGCCGTCGATCAGCGCCGGATAGGGCATCTGCATCTGCTGGACGAAGCGCGCGATCTCCTTCTTTTCGTCGCTCAGCTTTTGGGGGTCGCTGCGGTCGAGATCGTCCATGGAGATGCCCAGCACCTCAAAGCCCTGCGACGCGTACTGGTTGCGCAGAGCGATCAGCCAGGGGGTCTCGACCTTGCACGGGGCGCACCACGTGGCCCAGAAGTTGATGGCCAGCGCCTTGCCCTTGAAGCCGGTCAGCGAGACTTTGTTGCCGCTGAGGTCTTCGAGCGTGAACGGGGGCGCGGGCTTACCGAGTAGTGGGGCGAGGTACTGCGGCGCGCCGCCGTCGGGGCTGGCCGCCAGCACACCCTGCGCAGCCGGGACTTGCAGCCGTTCGCGGGCCTGCATGCGCAGCTCCCAGTTGGCCCAGGCGGCCCAGGCAAAGGCGGCCAGGATGAAGAGTACGGCGGTGATGACCAGCGTGTTGCGCTTCACGGGGATTCGCCTCTGTTCTATTGTACGTATTCCGTGCCATTTCTCTTGTGCGGGTCAGCCGAAGGCAGTTGGCCGCACCGCAGGCACCGGAACTGATACCATCAATAACCGATGAGCGACAAAGGAAAACAGCTCCGTCTCAACGCCAATCGTGAAGCAGGCCAGACTCCCGCGCCGGCGGCTTTAGTTCGCACCGAGGCGGCAGCCCTGGAAGCCCTGGCCACGCGTCTGGAAGGACCGATGGCCACCGCGTTCGACCGGGCTGTCGAGCTGATTTTGCACTGCGGTGAAGGACGCGGACGCGTCGTGGTCACCGGCATGGGCAAGAGCGGAATTATTGCGCAGAAGATTGCCGCCACGCTCAGTTCCACCGGCTCACCGGCGCTGTTTCTGCATCCGGCCGAGGCACTGCATGGCGACCTGGGCGCGCTGATGACGGGCGACGTGGTGGTGGCTCTATCGGCCAGCGGCGAGACGGAGGAGATTCTGCGCCTGCTGGCGACGCTAAAACGCAAGGGCGACGCGCTGGTGAGCTTTTGCTGCAACTTGAAATCAACTCTGGCGCAGGCCAGCGACGTAGCTCTGGATTGCGGCGTGGAGCGCGAGGCCTGCGGTTTGAATCTGGCGCCGACGGCTTCGACGACGGCTATGCTGGCGCTGGGAGATGCGCTGGCCATCGCGGTCAGTCTGCGCAAGGGATTCCGGGCGGAGGATTTTGCCGAGCTGCACCCCGGCGGCAAGCTGGGCAAACGCCTGGCGAAGGTTCGCGAGCTGATGCACACGGGCGACGCCGTGCCGGTGGTCGCGCCCACGACGCCGATGACCGATGTGATCTACGAGATGTCGTCTAAGAAGCTGGGCATTACCACCGTGCAAGAGCAGGGGCGGCTGCGCGGAGTCATCAGCGACGGCGACTTGCGGAGATTGTTAGAGCGCGAGGGCGGCGCGGTGCTGAGCCGGACGGCCGGCGAAGCGATGAATGCTCAGCCGAGGACTATTGGCGCGGAGGAATTGGCGGCGACGGCGCTGGCGATTCTCGAAGAACGCAAGATTACCTCGCTGGTGGTGGTGGATGCGGCGGGGAAGGTCGAAGGCGTGCTGCACCTGCACGATCTGTGGGGCGTAGAGCTGATTTAAAGACAGGAAATAGGGAATAGGGAACAGGGTAACCATATGCGATTTTTTGCCTTTCGATCTCTTGCATGTGGGCTGCTGGCGCTCGCCGTAACGGCTGCGGTCTCACTTACTGCCCAGACCGCGCAGCAGGCGCCGAGCCAGACGGTTGCGCCCGCCGCTACGCCTGCCGTTGCACCTCCCATCACTCCTGCTGCGCAGAAGCCTCCAACGAAGCCGAATGATGCGGTAGTTCCTGCGCCTACGCGGGCCGCGATGCTGCGCGGGGCTTACGGGCCGTTTCGCGCCAACAACGATCTGCTCTACTACCACCTGGACATTCGCGTCGATCCGGAGAAGAAGTTCATCAGCGGGAAGAATACGATCCGCTTCAGGATGCTGAAGGATGGCACGCGCATCCAGCTCGACCTGCGCGAGACATTCGCAATCGACAAAATTCTCATGGGCACGACGCCGCTCAAATACGAGCGTGATTCGGGCGCGGTGTTTGTGGACTTCCCGCAGACATTGCGGGCCGGACAGGTCTATTCCATTGATTTTTATTACTCAGGACACCCGGAGGAGATTGGGCGCTTCGGAGGAATGACCTTCAAGAAAGACCCAGCAGGGCGCGTGTGGATCAACACCGCGTGCGAGGGCGACGGCGCGAGCGTGTGGTGGCCGAACAAAGATCAGTGGCGCGATGAGGTCGAGAATATGGACATCAGCGTCGCGATTCCCAACGGCCTGGTGGATGTGTCGAACGGCAAGTTTGTGGGCAAGACCGACCTGGGCGATGGTTATACGCGCTGGGACTGGCACGTCAGTTATCCGATTAATAACTACGATGTTGCGCTGAATATTGGGAGTTATGTTCATTTTTCCGATAAGTTAGGCGAGTTACCGCTGGATTTTTATGTATTGCCGGAGGACTTAGACAAAGCGAAGGTACAGTTTGCGCAAGCCAAGGGAATGTTAGAGGCGTTTCAGCATTACTTCGGCGAGTATCCCTTCGTGAAGGACGGATACAAGTTGATCGAAGTGCCTTACTTAGGAATGGAGCATCAGAGCGCAGTAGCCTACGGCAACGGATTCAAGAACGGTTACATGGGCCGCGACTGGACGGGCACGGGCATCAGTTTACGCTTCGATTTCATCATCATTCACGAGAGCGGCCACGAGTGGTTCGGCAATAGCATCACGGCCGCCGATCCGTCGGACATGTGGATTCATGAGGGCTGGACGACTTATCTGGAAGGCCTTTATGTGGAATACCGCTGGGGCAAGGACGACGCCATCAGGTACCTGAACGGCGACAAGGCCAAGGTGAAGAATCAACGGCCCATCATCGCCGAGCGCGGGGTGAATGAAGAACCTGACCAGGACCAGTACTTCAAGGGCGCGCTGATGATTAACACGCTGCGCCGCGTGGTGAATGACGATGCAAAGTGGTGGGCGCTGCTGCACGGCTTCTATCAGCACTTCAAGTATCAGAACATTATGACCGAGGATGTGGTGGCGTACTTCAACCAGCACACAGGAATGAACCTGACACCGATTTTTGATCAGTACCTGCGTCATACGCAGATTCCGCGGCTGGAGTTACTGTTTGGCGAGGCGCCGGGCATGGTGATGTACAAGTGGCGCGCCGATGAAGATAACTTTGCCATGCCGGTGCGCGTGGGCAAGCCGGAGCATTGGCAGATCATTCATCCGACGACAAGTTGGCAGACGATGAAGACGCCGCTGACCAAGGACGAGTTTCAGGTGGCGACGGATTTGTATTACGTGGATGTGAACAAGCAGTAGCAGACGGGATTGGATTCAGGTTTTTTCATAAAAGCGGCAAGTTAGCCCCCGCTTCGCGGGGATAGCGAGTTGGCAAGTTGGCGGGTTAGTGTAATGGTCGGAATCCTCTGGACGGGGTTTCCAGCCGGCGTGCCTGCGCGTAAAATATAGGTATGGCGGAGATTCGGCGCAGGAAAACAGGGACGGTCAGGATTGGTCAGGTTCGCGTAGGCTGGGAGGTTCCGGTCGTCGTGCAGTCGATGACCAACACCGACACGGCGGACGTTGCGGGCACCATTGAACAGGTTGCGGCGCTGGCACAGGCGGGCTCGGAGATTGTGCGCGTCACGGTGAACAACGACGAGGCCGCTGCGGCCGTTCCGCACATTGTCGAGGGCCTCGACAAGCGCGGGCTGCGGGTGCCGATTGTTGGCGACTTCCACTATAACGGGCACCTGTTGCTCAAAAAATTCCCTGCCACGGCGCGAGCGCTGGCCAAGTACCGGATCAATCCGGGAAACGCGTCGATTGGCAAGAAGGACAACGACAATTTTCAGGTGATGGTGGAGTGCGCCGTCGAGAATCAGAAGCCTGTGCGCATCGGCGTGAACTGGGGATCTTTGGACCAGTCTTTGCTGACGCGGATGATGGACGAAAACAACCGTTTGCCGCAGCCGCTTCCGGCACGCGAGGTGATGATGGAGGCCATGGTGCGCAGCGCACTCGATTCGGCCGCCGCCGCCGAGCGCTACGGGCTGGGCCGCGACCAGATTATTCTTTCGGCCAAGGTTAGCGGGGTTCGCGACCTGATCGACGTGTACACCAACCTGGCCGCGCGATGCGAGTATCCGCTGCACCTGGGACTGACAGAGGCGGGGATGGGAACGAAGGGGCTGATTGCCTCGACGGCTGGCCTGGCGCCGCTGCTTCTGGCCGGCATTGGCGACACTATCCGCGTGAGCCTGACGCCGAAGCCGGGCGGTGACCGGACCGAAGAAGTTTTGGCAGCGCAGCAGGTCTTGCAATCGCTCGGAATTCGCAGTTTCATGCCACAGGTCACGAGTTGCCCCGGTTGCGGACGGACGACGAGTACGTATTTCCAGGAGCTGGCCGAGCAGATTCAGAGCTATCTGAGGACCTCGATGCCGGAGTGGCGCAAGAAGTATCCGGGCGTGGAGGAGCTGAAGCTGGCGGTGATGGGCTGCATCGTCAACGGGCCGGGCGAATCGAAGCACGCCAACCTGGGCATCAGTTTGCCGGGAACCTTCGAGGAACCCAAGGCGCCGGTCTACGTGGACGGCAAGCTCTTGAAGACTCTGCACGGCGAAACCATTGTGGCGGAGTTCAAGCAGATTCTCGACAAGTACGTCGAGAGCCATTACGGACATGTTGCATAGAGCCAGAGTGGCGGACAATGCAGGGTTGTGAACTAACTACGGAATGCGGAGAACGCTGCTATGAAACGCTGGCTTGCGGCAGTTTTATTTATGGGCGTTTTTTCGACTGGTGCATCTGCACGCGCGCAAACACCGGCGCCCGCTGCAACAGGCACCCTTCAAGGACGCATCTCCGACTCTCTTGGCGCTGCCATCATCAGAGGTTTTTTTCTGGTTCATAGTGAAGGGCGAGACAAGCTCGACCAGCAACTGACTCTGAATGAGAATGGCGAGTTTCACATTCAACTCGCGCCGGGGTTGTACGATCTGTTTATTGGCTCCGTGGGATTTGTTCCTTATGCAAAGGAAATCAGAATTCAAGCGAACAAACCGGTGGTGCTGAAGATTAAGCTTAAAGTGGACATGGAGAGCATTACTGAAGACTGAGCCGGCTTTAATCAAGCTTCAGAATGCAGTTAGCCAAACATAATACCTGCTTTCCTTCTCCCCATTTTGCGTTTCGATTTCAACAATCTTCACTGGAGGGTTGCTGTGGTTCTGCGTCGAGTGGGATGGGTTGTGTTTTTTGTTGCGGTTTGGCCCGCGCTGGCCTTTGGCGGCTCGCCGAAGCCGTGCGTGACTGCCGATGAAGCCACCAAACTCGTCAACAAGGACGTCTGCGTAACCGCGCATATTTACGACGTGGTCGAGTTGCCGGACGGAACGCGATACCTGGACGTCTGCACGCCCGATACGCCGGACGAGAAGTGCCGGTTTACCATCGTGAGCCTGTGGGAGGATCGCGACGAGGTGGGCGAGCTGCGCAAATACCGCGATATGAACGTGCAGGTTCGAGGGATTGTGCGGCCGATGCATGGGCGGGCGGGGATGGTGTTGAGCCATGCGCGGCAGTTCTACGGTGGACCGCCTAAGTTCAAGCCTAACCCCATGCTGGCGCGCGGTTTCAACGCCGACGCGAGCCGTCCGCCACTCAATGACCCCAACCTGCGCTCGCAGGGCGGACGCCGCGCCTTCATGAATACTAGGGACAAAGAGACGCTACCGCGGTAGTCATATTCGTGGTTTCCCAGGTATCAAAATCGAGACCTGGGGCACCCAATGCCTTCATGAACGCGAAGGATCAGAAGACGCTTCCGGCGAAGTAGCGGCCACGGCATCGCTGTCGAGCGGGGGAGGCGGCGCTTCGCCTGAGTCGTCCAGCGTGGCCATAACTGCTTCGGCAATCTCTTCGAGCACCGAGATGTCCACATCTTCCATCGGAGGAGCATGACGGGCGCCCTTCCATAGAATCACGCAGGAGACGACCATCATAATCAGGGTCGCGCCCAGGCCGATGCCCAGAGTCGAGTGGTCGGAGATGGCGCCGATGATCTGCGGAGAAAAGGTATCGCCGAAACAGTGGATAGTGAAGAAGTTGACGCCGATGGCCGTGGCTCGGACGGGCGCGGAGACCGAGTTGACGATGGCGGCATTGAGCGGACCGGTGTTGAGGAAGAGGAAGAACTCGGCGACCAACAAGGACGGGATAGCCCAGGAGGGAGGGCCAAAGAAGAGCAGAACCCCGAATGGCAAAGCCAGAGCGACGCTCCAGAAGGAGAGCAGGTATAGCGCCCGGTGGTCGGTGCGCAACCAGCGCTGGGCAATCCAGCCGCCGACCAGGGTTCCGAGAATCCCGTCGATGACGGTGACAGCGCCCACGACAAGGCTGGCCCTGGCGACCGACAGGCCGGCGGCACGGCTCAGGAATGTGGGCACCCAGGCTGAGATGCCGCCCATGGCGAAGGTGAGGGTGGCCAGGCCGAAGGTGGCTGTCAGAAAGGCAGGGTTGTGAAAGAGACCGAGGAAAGTAGTGGTGTTGATCGTCTCTTTCATGTTGTCGCTGGCGCCACGCTGGGGCTCGTGGCCCCATAAGCCATACAACGCCGCTATCAAAAAGCCGGGAATCGCGCAGACAAAGAACGGCGCCCGCCAACCCCAGATGGAGCCCAACTGTCCGCCAGCCAGGTAACCCAGTGCCGCGCCCACGGGGATGGCCACATAAAAAATGGAGAGGATGCGATTGCGCTCACGCTCGGGGTAGAAATCGGCCAGGATGGCTGGAGCAAAGATGCCGAATGTGGCCTCGCCTATGCCCACGAAAGCCTGGCGGATATAGAAGGTCCAATAGTCGTGAACCCAAACGGTGGCCAGAGTGGCCAGGCTCCAAAGAATTGCGCCAAAGATGATGAGCGCCTTGCGCGAGGAACGGTCAGGAAGCCGCGCGGCCGCAGGCTGAAACCACACATAAGCGATCAACAAAACGACCGCCAGCGCGCCCAGTTGGAAAAAGAGCGCCCAGTCGCGGTGAAGGGCCAGGGCGGCCATGACACACAGAGCTACTCCGCAGACAAGCAGCTGCTTTTTGTTCAACCGGTCGCCCAGCCAACCGGACAAGGGCGCGGCGACCATGTAGAAGATAAACAGGGCGGTGGTCAGCGCGCCCATCTGGTGATCGGTAGAGTGGAACTCGCGCTGGATCAGCGAGAGTTCTCCGGGCAGGATATAGCGGTCAATGTAGTTGAGCAGATTGAGGGCGATGAGCAGCGTCAGCGTCGCAACGGCGGGGCTGATGCGAGGGCGGGCGGGCTGGAGCGCGGCGGCCATTCTGCGTTTACACTTTGGGCCGGGGCCAGCGGGCGTCAACCGTGGTACCGATGCCGCCGCGGGGACGGAACTCCCCGTGGACCACGGCCCAGACCGGGTCGCAGGCCTTGACCACATCTTCCAGAATCTGATTGACGATGTTCTCCTGGAAGATACCCAGGTTACGGTAACAGAAAAGGTACTCTTTGAGCGATTTCAGTTCGAGGCAGCGCAGGCGGGGCATGTAGCGGATGGTGAGGAGTCCGAAGTCAGGCAGGCCGGTTTTGGGGCAGACGGAGGTTAATTCCGGGTCGTCGATCAGGATTTCGTAGCCCGGAAACTGGTTTTGCCAGGTTTCGATGGCCGGGAAGGGGAAATCGAGGCCGGCTTTGGCGTGATCGTCGGTGTAGCGGGGTTCGGAAGCCATGGTTCGATTGTACGAGGCTGGGGAATGGCTGGCCAAATTTCTCCCGGTTGGGTTTCTTTACTCCCCGGGGCCGGTTTCGGTGTCCTATATACTGACTCTGGTTACCTGAATGACACAAGAAAGAAAGCAATCGGCCCGGCTCTGGATTTGGTGGGGCTCAGCCGTCCTCCTGATTGTCGTTTTTTTCACGGTGCGTGCCCTGACCAGGGACCGGCTACAGGTACGTGTGGCCACGGCGGCGCATGTGCAACTGGTGAACTCCATCAGCACCAACGGCCGGGTTGAGCCGGAGGTGAACTATGAGGTTCACAGCCCGATTGCGACCACGGTCAAGGCGGTATATGCGCAGCCGGGCGACCGGGTGGTGGCGGGCAAGCTGCTGCTGGTGCTGGACGATCTGCAGGCGCGCGCGCGTGAGGCGACAGCTGCGAGCGGCGTCAAGGCCGCGCAGGCAGCGCTGGAGGCTGCGACCCACAACGGAACCCAGCAGGAGCGGCAGATGGCGGCGGCCGACGGGGCCGGTGCGCGGCTGGAGCGCGATGAGGCGCGCCGAAGCCTGGAAACACTCACCAATCTCAATTCGACCGGAGCGGCGTCGGCCAGCGAGGTAGCCGCAGCCCGGCAGCGGCTGGACGCTGCGGAAGCTAAACTCCATGCCGCGGAACAGAACTCAACCAGCCGCTATTCGCCGGCAGAGGTGGAGCGCGC
>JBAVYF010000220.1:0-1922 GCA_049698655.1 Occallatibacter sp.
CTGGCCGAGGAGATCGGCCGCCACATCGGCTTGCCCGTGGGCGAAGCCAAGATTCAGCGTTTTGCCGACGGCGAAGTCTACTTCCAGTTGCTGGAGAACGTGCGCGGCGTCGATGTTTTTGTTGTCCAGCCCACCTGCTACCCGGTGGATCAGCACCTGGTGGAGCTGCTGGTGATGATCGACGCGCTCAAGCGCGCCTCGGCGGCCAGGATCACGGTGGTGGTGCCCTACTACGGCTACGCCCGCCAGGATCGCAAGGACCGTCCCCGCGTAGCCATCAGCGCCAAGCTCATTGCCGATTTACTCACCACAGCAGGCGCCAATCGCGCCCTTTTCGTCGACTTGCACGCCGCCCAAATTCAGGGTTTCTTCAACATTCCCGTCGATCATCTCTTCGCCAGCCCGGTGCTGGTGAGCTACTTCCGCGAGTTGAATCTTCCCAACCTGACGGTGGTTTCGCCCGACGCCGGCGGCGTGGAGCGGGCCCGCTTCTTTGCGCAGAAGATGGGCGCGCCGATGGCCATCGTGGATAAGCGCCGCACCGACTTGAACGTTGCCGAGGTGATGAACGTTGTCGGCGACGTGAACGGCAAGACCTGCCTCATCATCGACGACATCATCGATACCGCCGGCACGCTGGTCAAAACGGTGGACGCTCTCTACGACGCCGGCGCGGCAGCCGTCTATGCCGGCGCCAGCCACGCCGTGCTCTCCGGCCCGGCCATCGACCGCATCGCCAACTCGCGTCTGGAACAGGTGGTGGTCACCAACACCATTCCCCTGCGCGAGGCGGCCCAGAAGTTGCCCAAGATCAAGGTGCTCTCCATCGCCGGCCTGCTGGGCGCGGCCATTGAGAGCATTCACATGGAAACCAGCGTGAGTACGCTGTTTTCCTAACTGTCAGCTAGCACTTCAACAAAGGGAGCGGACCTCAACCGTTCGTGCCCGAAACCAGGAAACGAGAGACCGAATGCCAGAAGTAGTCGCAGCCAAGCCCCGCGAGGGCAAGTTCAACAAGAATGCCGCGCGCCGGGTGCGCGTCGCGGGCAAGATTCCTGCCGTGCTGTATGGTCCAGGGCACGATCCGGTGGCCATCGAGGTGGACCCCAAGCAGATTTCCCGGATTCTTTTCTCCGAGACCGGCCACAACACGATCTTTGATGTCGAAGTCACCGGCCAGAAGGCGGCCAAGGCCATGATCGTCGATTGGCAGCGCGAGCCGCTCAACGACCAATTGATCCACATCGACATGAAGCGCATCGCGTTGGATAAGGCTCTTCGCGTCAAGGTTCGCGTCAAGCTGTTGGGGATTCCGGTGGGCGTCAAGACCGCCGGCGGCATTTTGGACCAGGTATTGCGCGAGGTCGAAATCGAGTGTCTGCCGGCAAACATTCCCAGCCACATCGATGTGGACATCAGCCACCTGGAGATGCACGGCGTGATGCGCGTCAGCGGCCTGCCTCACTTCGATACCATCAAATACCTCACTGCCGAGGATGCGACCGTGGCCCACGTCGTCTCCATCCGTGAAGAAGCGCCTACCGCTGCCGAAGTCGAGGCAGCCGCAGCGGCAGAGGCGGCAGCAGCAGAGGTTGCAACAGCCGAGCCGGAGGTTGCCAGGAAGGGCGGCAAGCCGGAAGATGCGGCCAAGAAGCCCGAAGCGGCAGCGGCAAAGAAGGCTGACTCTGGCGCTGGGGCGAAGAAGTAACCCTTGGCCGAGGCAATCGAGTTCGGAATGCGCTCCAGCCCCTTTCTTGTGGTGGGGCTGGGCAATCCCGGCCTCGAGTATCTGTGGACCCCGCACAACGCGGGGTTCATGGCCATCGACCGCATCGCCCGGCAAGAGGGAGTTGTGGTCCAGAACCGGCGCTGCAAGGCCGCTACCGCAACCTGCCGCATGGCGGGGCGCGAGGTGGTCCTGG
>JBAVYF010000221.1:0-5186 GCA_049698655.1 Occallatibacter sp.
GCGTCAGCACGGCGCGCGCAGCAGCGTTGAACGCCGGCAACAAAGAAAGTCCAAAAGACCGGACCAACAGGCTGAAAGGATCGAGCCAGCCGATAGCCGCTGATCCGAAGAGCGCAGCAACCAGTCCGGCGATCAGCACCACGTACTTGCCCGTCTGCCAGCGCTTGTAGCGATTGGCCTCGATGCGCTGCTTGCCCCTTTTGGCCTCCGAGGGCATATTGCCCACGAAGTGTTGCAGCGTGCCCAGGGGGCAGACCCAGCCGCAAAAAAAGCGGCCCAGAAAGAGCGTAGGCGCCAGAATCACCAGACTCCAGATCAGCCCGCGATAAAGAGCGTGGCCGGCCAGCGCATTGACCACGGCCACCAGCGGGTCCCACTCGAAAAACAGCCGCACCGGCGCGCGCAGTTGAATCTCGGTCGCGCCGCCGGGAAAGAGGCTCCGCGAGGTGAAGAGCAGCAGCGCAAAAAAGAGCAGCAGAAAAAATATCTGCGAAATCCTGCGCAACAGCGGCCATCTGGACTGTTTCACAAATCGCCTCCACACGGGCAGGGCGCTAGTCCTACATGATGCAAGACTCGCGCATCGGCAAGCGCCAGACTGTGATCTGCATCACCGGTTGGCGGTATCGGGCGGCTGGATTTGCAGGATGATGGACTTCCTAGAGCATTACTTCAAGCCGAGTGCCTCAGGTCCCGCTTTTGGGACCTGGAAACCACAATCTTTCCTCTCCGCTCTTTGCAGAAAATATCCACCCTCCGGCGCACAATCAAAGGATGAACAATGACCAGAACAGCGGGGCCTTGCTGACCACTGACCACTGGTACCCACCCCCCCTATACCCCTGGGGGGTATAAATTTCCCCTCAAATCTTGCAGATTATTTCTAACCCATTTGGAATCAATGCCTGTTGAAAACTTTTCGCTCCCAAATTCTCCCGCATCGTGAGATTTGGCCTCTGAAAATCATCGGAAAAATCCGGTTTTTCGCCAAAATACGGCTCCGAAGCATCGCTTCAGGGCCTTTACGCTGACTTGCTGACTCGTGACTTGCTAACTCGTTGCCCACTGTTCAGCCGGATTCGCGGAGGTTTTTTCAGAGGTGATTGATCAGCGATGCGATGCAGGCTGCGCCGAAGCCATTGTCGATATTGACCACCGAGACGTTGGGCGAGCAGGTGTTCAACATTCCCAGCAGCGCGGCAATGCCGCCAAACGACGCGCCATAACCGACACTCGTAGGCACGGCGATAACCGGCGCATTCACCAGCCCGCCGACGACCGTGGGCAGCGCGCCCTCCATGCCGGCGCAGACAATGAGCACCCGCGCCGATTGCAGCCCATGCTTTTGCGCCAGCAGGCGATGAATGCCAGCCACGCCGACGTCGGCGATCAGCTCGACGGTGTTGCCCATCAGCCGCGCGGTCACCACGGCCTCTTCAGCTACCGGCAGGTCGCTGGTGCCCGCGCAGACCACGGCGATGGTTCCTTTGCCGGGAATCGCCGCGGCTTGCGTCAGCGTAATGGCGCGGGCCGTCTCATGGAACTCGGCGCGGGCTTCGACAGCCTGGACCGCCTCGAACATTTCGCGGGAAGCGTGCGTGGCCAGCACGTTGCATCCGGCCTGCGCCATGCGGGCAAAAATCGCGGCAACCTGCGTGGCGGTCTTTCCGGCGGCAAAGATGACCTCGGGCATGCCTGTGCGCAGCGCGCGGTGGTGATCGAGCTTTGCGAAGCCAATGTCTTCGAAGGGCAGGTCCTTCAAACGATCAACCGCATCAGTGACCGCCATGCGGCCCTCGCGCACTTCGTTAAGCAGATTCTCGATAAAAGTGCGATCCATCAGAGACCTTCCTTCAAAACACTACGGTTCAGTTGATGCTGACCTCAGAACGATGGCCAGCTGCAAAGCTTCATTGCTTGGGCGCATCATTCTGGCCGCACCTCAAATCATCCTTGCGCTTCCAATCGGTCACCTTCACGGCGATGCCTTGCATGCAGTAAGTTACGCCGTCGAACGGCACGCCGGTAAATTCGATGCCGTCGCCAATATTGGGCCGAGGCTCCTTAACCAGTAAGTTATATAGCTTGCCGCTCTTCAAGTCCTTTAGCACCAGGCAGCGCATTTCAACGCCCTGCTCCACACAGCCCTCTGCGCGTACCTGTTTGGGCTCCGGCGTGGGACCTGCGCCGGACGCTGCCGCGGTTCCCGCAAGCATCATTGCCGCTACTGCCAACAGAACTCGTTTCATGCGCATTCTCCTTTGTGTTGTTTCGCGTAGGCTTGCATGGCTTCCTCCATCACTTGCTTGAGAGGAACTGAATGTTCCGCGGCAATCTTGCGGCAATCCTCATACTCCGGCGCGGCGTTCACAATGATTCCAGAGTTCAAGCGGGCAATCTTGATCCTCACTTTGCCCCAACTCGTTTCGACTACCACAAACTCACGCGCCAGGGCGGTCTTGTTTTCCAGCCTCCAGCGCAAGCCGATGGTGGTGGTTTCACGAAACAAAATGTCCTGTAGCGCGGGCACGAGGTCGGGCCGGCAGAGTACCGTCATCTGCACGCCGGTGCGTCCTTTTTTCATCTGCACGGTTGTGCGATATACGTCCCACGCACCGGCGGCCAACAGGACCTCGCTCACATAACTGAGGACCTGCGGATTGCAATCGTCAATGACTGTTTCAATCACTGCAATCGGTTCGGTTGCGAGGGTCTCGGCAGCCTCTTCTTCGCCCACCAGCAAGCGCAGCAGGTTGGGCTGCCCCGGCGTCTCGCGTCCGCCCGCGCCGTAACCCGTTTTCAGGATGCGCATGGGCGGCAGCGACGAGTACTGCACCTCAAGCATGCGCAGCAGGGCCGCGCCGGTCGGGGTCACGCGCTCCATCGGTTCGCCTACCGCGTAAACCGGAGCATCGCCCAGCAACGCCAGCGTGGCCGGCGCGGGAACGGGGAGTGTGCCATGCTGGCAGACAACGGTTCCGCTGCCCACGTTGAGCGGCGAAGCAAGCCAGCGGTTTATGCCCAGCGCCTCAGCGCCCGCGGCGGCGCAGACAATATCGACAATGGTGTCCACCGCGCCCACCTCGTGGAAATGCACTTTTTCGACTGGAATAGAATGGATTGCGGCTTCGGCCTCGCCCAGCAGTTGGAAGGCGCGGATGGCGCGATGCTTGACTGCCTCGGACAGGGGCGCAGAGTGAATGATTTCGAGAATAGCCGACAATGAGCGGTGTGCAACGTGGGAGTGCGCACGCTCGACATCCGGAGTGTCGGGCGTGAAAACGTCCACCTTGATTGCGGCAAGGCCGCCGCGGCTCACCTTGCGCATCTCCAGGCGCGCGCCCACGTTCAGCGCAGCGGCTGTCTCCTCCAGGCAGGCGAAGGGAACGCCCGCATCCACCAGGGCGCCCAGCAGCATGTCGCCGCTGATGCCGGAAAAGCACTCCAGATAACCAGTACGCATCGCAAAGTGATTCTAAACCGCCAGCTATGCCCCGCGCCGCGCCAGCACTTCAACGGGCAAGACGGCGTTCATGGAGCCGGAGCGAAACCCCGCGCAATCGAGTGTCACGTATTGGAAGCCGGCCAGCCTGAGAGCGGCAGTGATCGCGTCGAGCATCTCCATCGTGAGGGCGCGCGGCAACTCGGCGCGGGCCAGTTCCACGCGGGCCAGCTCGCCGTGATGGCGAACGCGCAGCTCGTTGAAGCCCAACCCGCGCAGGCTCTCCTCAGCCTGTTCTACCTGTTTGAGAACCTCAGGAGTCACGGCGCGGCCGTACTCAACGCGTGAAGAAAGGCAGGGTGCGGCCGGGCGGTCCCACAGCGCGAAGCCAGCGGCCCTGGCCAGCGCGCGTATTTCGATTTTTGTGAGTCCAGCCTCGGCCATCGGCGCCAGTACGGCGTGCTCCTCGGCCGCGCGTTGTCCGGGGCGGAAATCCCTGGTGTCGTCAGCATTCATGCCATAAGCGATGCGGTCGAAACCCAGGCTTGCGCCCAGCGCCTCCATGACCCGAAAGAGCTCGTCCTTGCAATGGAAGCAGCGATAGGCGTCGTTGCGCTGGTACTCGGGCCGGCTTAACTCATCGGTTGCGATGATGTGCAGCGGAATTTCCTGCTCGCGCGCAAAGGCGCAAGCCTGCTCGAAATCGCGGCGGGCCAGGCTGGGAGAGTCGGCCAGCACGGCGATCATGCGGCTGCCAAGCACACGATGCGCCATGGCCGCCAGAAACGCGGAGTCCACACCGCCGGAGTAAGCCACCATCAGGCTGCCCAACTCTCCGAGGCGCGCCTCCAGCGCGTGCAGTTTCAGCGCCGTATTTTCGCCGCCGGCAGGCGCGCGATCTGGCTCACTCTCCGCGCATCCGGCCTCCGGTATCTGTGTGTGCACCTGCGCCGCCATAGGGCCGATTATACTGCTGTGACGCCGCGAAAGTAAGAACAATGGCCAACTGCACAGACGGACAAGCTTAACCCGCCGGCCCTGAAGATGCAGGCTCACGAGGCCTTCGATTCTCCACGGCATAGAATGAGAGGGACGGCGGCCGAACGCCCCGATTCGCAAGATACAAGGGTGGATTTGGCCGTGCTATCCCGATACTGCCGGGTCAATGAGGCGGGAAGCCACGAAGCCCACAGGAGGATTTCCCCTTGCCCGCATTTGAGCGCCACGTCTTTGTCTGTCACAATACGCGGCCCGAGGGGGCGCCGCGCCGATCCTGCACCTCTAACGGAACCAGCGACCTGCACACAGAACTGCAACAACGCGTCAAGGCGGCAGGGTTAGCCGGCCGGGTGCGCATCAACAAATCCGGTTGCCTGGACCAGTGCGAGCACGGTCCAACGGTGGTGGTCTACCCCGAGGCGGTCTGGTACGGCCACGTGAAGCCCGAGGACGCGGCGGAGATTGTGGCCGAGCACCTGGTCGCCGGACGCCCCGTCGAACGGCTGCGCATCGCCGACGGGTGCCTGAACACCAAGAGCTGCCCGCACCGGGGGTGAGCCGAGCGCGTGCTCACATCCCGTTGCTGCTCTGCGCGACATTGCTGGCGTCGGCCTCAAACTGACCTTCTGAAGGCATCTCCGGCGAGCCTCAGGCCCCCGGTGTACACAGGGCCGCCCGATGCGGTATCCTGAGCCTTAGCCCATGATTTTTTCCCGCGATTACATCGGATATCTGGCCCGCCGAA
>JBAVYF010000222.1:0-4586 GCA_049698655.1 Occallatibacter sp.
GTATCGATCTGTAACCGCGCATTGCGGCCATTCAACTTCACGTCCAACCCGAAGGCGGCTCGGTGCACCGCATCCCGCATGATGCTGGTAAAAGGAATCTCAGTAGATGTCGCCGGGGAGACCAGGTGGCAGGCCTTATGGGGTTCGGCCGCCAGCTTCTTCTGGTTCTCCAGGAACAACCGCCAGCGGCGCATATCTTCCTCGTCGAGTCCCCTCGGAGCCGAGAGGTATGCCTCCGCCTCGGCAATTCTCTGCTTCAACGGAAGCGTCCGAATCCACTCGCCGCGAATCTGCGGGTCCTCCGGATCGAGCCGATGTGCCATTTCAAGCTGCTTGCGGCTCGTAGCATACATTGAATTGAGGCGCTCCAGGTCGGCCAGCAGCAGATGATTGCGCGCGTTGCATACATCCAGCTTGTCGGAGTCAAGTGCGGATTGGCCCGCGACCCACGGCATCCCGGCGCGATACTCCACCTCGCCGCGCAGCGTAATCAATGGCGCCGAGTTGGGCGCAACTGCCAGTGAAGCCTTCACCGCATCCGCTGCCTCCTGCACCTTCTGCTGGCGCAGCAGGGCATGAACCAGCCCTGCAGTCAGTTCAGCGTCGCCCGGATGGCTGGCTAGCCCGGCCTGGTATAGTCCGGCGGCCTTCTCATAATCGGCGGACAGCAGCGCCTTGTCGGCTTCGCTGGGCGCCGGATGCTGCGCCACTTTGCAAGTGGCCGCATGAAGGCGCTCCACGGGAAAGCACAGCACGGCTATCAACAGCACAGCCCGCAAAACAGTTCTTGCCAATGAAACTCCTCCCGGCACTCCCGCTTCACTCGCCCTATGGTCAACAGCTTACCATCGGCTCGCTGGGCGCCGGCTTTCGCCTCTGGAGCCCGGTATTCCAGCCTCAATCCCCTTCGCTGAAGATCGCCTCGATGGTGGTTTCAAAGAGGCGCGCCAGTTTGAATGCCAGCGGAAGGCTGGGGTCGTACTTGCCGGTTTCGATGGCGTTGACCGACTGGCGCGACACCTCCAGCCGCTGGGCAAGATCGGCCTGCGACCACTCCCGTTCAGCGCGCAACACTCGCAGCCGGTTCTTCATCTGTACCTCATCATCACGATCGCAGCGGAGATGCCCCAAAAGAAGCAGTACATGGGAAAGATAAGAATCAACTGCAGGTGCGGGACGTGAACGAAGTTCTCCAGGAAGCCCCAAACGGTGGTTGCCGCAAGTGTCGCACCGGTGCTCCAGAGCATCGACTGAATGAAGATCGAACGTTGGAACTCGTCCTTCTCTTCTGCCAGGTAAAGACCGAAGACGGCCAGCATCCCGATGATGGGGAGGGCGGGAAGCACGGCCAGCCCGTAGGCCAGCAGGCCGGTTGGGCGGTAATGGACAAATACCCAAACCGCCAGGATGAGGAACAGCGCGTAGAACAGCATAGTGACGAGAAAGCGGCGCATATAGCGGCGGGTTGCGGGATTGCTGGTTGCACAAACCATGATTAGTCTCCTTTACAGTATGACAACTACACTTTACATAGTCGGCCATTTTTTGTCAAGTGTTCTTGTCATTTATTTTGGACGATGAGCCATTGGGCTGGAAAATTAAGAGAAGATAAAGCTGATATTCAGCCACCGGACGGCTGATTATCAGCTTCCGATTGTAGAAATCGCGCAGAAAAGTGGCATTTTCCTCTCCTGGGTTCCGGCGACAGGTCAATGTCGCTGGGGGGAAGAAAATGCCACCCTGAATGCAGCTGTAATGGAAATACGTGGATCGAAAATGCTCTGGGTGTGCTTCCTTATTCCATGCGTCTGTTGTTAAACAGTCGAGTATCGTTTCGGCCCGTTGTATCGGGGTGCATCACAGCCGAACTACGGAAGAGAAACGGTGTATCCACTGACTGTGCAGGTCAAGGTCGCTGTCGCTCCACTGCCGTTAAAGAGTGTCGCACACTGCAATGGATTAAAAGCGTTAGGATCTACATAGATCGCCGTGGGCTGACTCCCCACCCACTCTCCTCCTTGCGCGCCTTGCGCCTGAGTGAGCATTGGTACAAAAAACTGGTATGAGGCGCCCCCGGTGTTGTAATTAAACTCCGTCACGAATGGCTGGACGGTGCCGGAATCTTGATTCAGTGAGATGCTCACGCTTTGAATGACAGTTTCGTAGCCAGTTGTGGGCGGCGCGGGCGTGGGTTGGCAGGCAACGAATGCCCCGCTGCTGCCGTAGACATAGCAGGTTGCGGTGAACGGATGCCGCGCGGCGATATCCACATCCTGGGTGGGGACTGGATTGCTGCGGGTGTTGGTTATCTGAACCAGCGCGGCCGCAAGAGCATGTACCGTCTTGGGCGCAAACAGGGTTAGGGTCAATCCGGTCAGCAATACACAGCCAACCACCATCAATGCAGGCTTTGCGAATTTCATTCTGACGCTCCTTTATGCGTGCGGCGACATGCGCCGTTTGTTCAACAGTTGAGCACCGGCCAAAACCGCCAGGCCGATGCAGAGCAGGGGAAGAGTCGATGGCTCAGGAATAGGCGTTGTGAGGTCCGATTGAGCGGACACAATATCCACCGCATAATTGCCGTTGGGGGTGATGCAGGCGTCGGCCACGGGATCGCAGGTCTGGAAAGCCCCGCCCGTAAGATCCGAGAAGCCTCCTGAGAGAGGAACAGTGGGGTCATATACGGCGAACGGTATGTAATTGGCGTCGGTGAGTACCAGGGTATAAGTTCCCGCACCCAGCACAGCCTGCATTAAAACATCGCCGCAATCGTTGTTCCCCCCGATAGCCACCGTCCCGGCAGCCGGGCAGTTGTCCACAAAAGACCAGGGAGGATTGTACAGATTATCGGCGTTCGCCAGTGGGTTGTTGGAGCCGTCCACGACCATCGTGGCCGACAGGCCAGTGCCGCTGAAGAGTGTGATCAGAGGGTCAAAGCCGCCCGCCGGGATCGCCGTTCCCGCGGCGTTAGTTCCGCCGCCGAAGCCCCAAGTCTGGAATGTGACCGTGTCCGTCGCCGTGAGAGTAAAAGTTGTTGCACAAACGTCTTGCGGAGTGTTCAGAGTTCCAGTGTATGAAAGACTCTCTGCCGACAGGCCAACGGCAGTCGCCGCCAGCAGACACAAAACCGCTGTAACGCGTTTCTTCACGATATCCTCCGATTCAGTTGCCCCTGATTTGTTGCGCACTGCGAGCCGCGCTTGGTAACAGCCCTTGGGGAATTGAAAATTTTTCAGCAGTTGCAAAGCTGCCCTAGCATGACAAAAAATCGACTGTCAATGGCGAAGTAAAAATAAATCTCAAAGCGCCAATGCACTAGACTCAAACCGTGGGCTTTTCAGATTTTCTCGGCAATTCGGCCACCGTCACGCGGCTTCGCGAGAGCATCGGCGCGGATCGTTTTCCACAGTCGCTGATCCTGGCCGGCCCGCGCGGCGCGGGCAAGTACACCCTGGCGCTGATGCTGGCCAAAGCCGTCAACTGCCTCCAACCCGCCGAATCGGAGGGCCTTCCCGACTTCTGTGGCGTGTGCTCGAATTGCACCCGCATCAGCGACTCAGCAAATCTCGAAGAGCGTGTTGCTGAGGCCGTCGCAGCCCGCGAAGAGATGCGCGACACCGACAAGCGCGAGACCCGCATCCTCATCCAGACCCACCCCGACGTGCTCATCATCCCGCCCGACCCGCCGCAATTGCTCATCAAAGTGGGCCAGGTCCGCCAGGCCATTCATGTGGCCTACTACCGCCCGCCGGTCGAGGCGAAGCGCACCTTCACCATCTTCACCTCGTCCGCTTTTATGAAGGAGGCGGCCAACTCCCTGCTCAAGCTCCTCGAAGAGCCGCCCCCGCACACTTCGCTGATTCTGCTCACTGAGAATCCGCAGGAGCTGCTGCCCACCATCCGCTCCCGCGCCGTCGTCCACCGGCTGGGCGCTATTCCCGCCTCAGACCTCGAAGCGCTGCTCGCCCAGCGCCGTCCTCAGCTCAAATCCGCTGACCGCGCTCTTGCCGCGCGCCTCGCCGAGGGAGCCGTAGGCCGCGCCCTCACCCTTGACCTCGGCGGCTATCTCACCGGCCGCCAGGACGCCCTCATCCTGCTCCGCACCGCTCTGCGCGAGCCAGACTACTCCGCGCTCTTCCGCACCACCGAAAGCTACCGTGCCGGAGCCGACGGCCAGGAGAAGACCTTCAACCTGTTGCGCGCCCTGAGTAGCCTTATCGAGGACCTGCTCCTCATCGTGGCCGGCGCGCCGCAGCTCATCCGCAATCTGGACATCGAAGCCGAACTCACCCGTCTTGCTCAAGGCCTTAGTGTTGATTGGATCGACTCCGCCGCCCACGCCCTCGTCCAGGTCGAGCAGGGCATGCGCCGCAACCTGCTCCGCTCCCTCTCGCTCGACGCCATGGCAGTCAGCCTCGACCGCAACTAGAAACCGCCTTCCCCGGAGGACTTCATTAATGACCACCGAACTCACTCAGCCCCGCAAGCAGGCGTATACCCGCAACCGCCCGGCCGTCCTCACTCCCTTCCGCTTGCCGGGCTACGGCTACGCCCAAAATCAGGAAAACGACCCTCCCCAGCGC
>JBAVYF010000223.1:0-1593 GCA_049698655.1 Occallatibacter sp.
CAGTATGTATCGCCACGCGGGCTATATCGCCACCTATCTCGCCGATCCGTTTGTGCAGGAGAAGACCGACGACGGGCGCGAGATCACCCTCTACGGCTATGAATGGCTAAATCCGCGCAAGAATACCCCCATCAAGGCAGTGTGGCTGACCGCGGCGGGGACGACGGACGCGGCCGTGACTCTGTTCGGTGTCACGGGCGTGAGGGCGCAATCATAAACCGCCTAACTGCTATAGTTGACGCACAGACTCTTTTCAACCCCCTATATCCTGAGCAGGCGGAAACCCTGACCGAAGGGGCTACAGAAATAGTTATGCCTGGTCTCCCTGGAATTCAGGACCGTCCCCGACAGGTTCCGCACAGTCTATTCGTGGCCGCCGTGCTGGCGCAGGAGTTCCACCAAATCCCTGCGTTCGTTCAGCGCTGCCACGTGCAAAGGAGTCTGCCCGCACTTGTTCTTGGCATTGACATCGGCCTTGTTGTTCAGCAGCAATAGCATCACGTCGCTTTGGCCTTTCAGCGTTGCCCAGTGCAAAGGCGTGTCGTCGTTGGTTCCCCTGCGCGAAACGAAATTCGGATTATCTTTGAGCAGCGCCTTGATCTTGGCCGCGTCTCCGCCTAACTGCACCTCGTCCGCGATGATCTCGGAAGCTGCGTTCGCGGCGACCCTGGCCAGCACGTCGTCCTGGTGGGACGACATATTCTCCATTATGGTTGACCACAACGACAGATAGTAGGCCCTCTTCTGAAAGACAGTCACCCGGCCGGCTACGAGGCGATCCTTCTGGTCATAAACCTCAACGATCACAAGCTGATCGTTCCCAAAACACACCGGCACAGGCGCAAAGCACGCCGGGGCGCATACGATCAGGTCCCAAATGAACCAGCCGACCGGCTCGTGTCCTAAGTAATTATTAGAGGAGGCGACGACGTAATAATCCGACAACAAACTGCTGTCGGAGATCGCGAATCCGTTCTCGCGAATTTTCTCTTCAACGACGGGCTTCAGCAGAATGGTGTAGGTTCCAACAGCCGTTGGAGCAGCTTGCGTGGTCGTGGTGTGTGCTACCCATGGCGTGGTGGACCACGAGTGTGACTGCGCATTATAGCTTGCGTAGCCTGGAGTATAAAATGTTTGAGAAGAAGTGGAACCAGCGGCCATCTGAACCTTGGTCAGGTCCCATTCTTTGACGAACACCTTGGTGTCACAGCAACGCGGCCCCCGATACTCGCCGTCCAGCCTCGCTCCGGTCTCGCGCTCGTAAGCCCTGCCCCAGCATCCGGCAGCGAGGGCGAGCATTGTCATCGCGAGGATTGCGGGCGTCCATCTTTGCCCACGCATGGCGCTCTCCTTCCGAGTCAATTCGATGTGGTCGGCTTGCCTCTGTGCGCTTGAGCAATCACGAAATCAACGAGTTCCTGGCATTGAAACCAGCCGGTCCACATATTGTGCCCCTGCCCTTTGACAACATTGAGAGTCATTATTCCGCCTAACCGGCGATATCGTTCCGCCAATTCGCCGGAGTTCTTCTCGATCGGCACCACCGTGTCGCTATCGCCATGTATGTGATAGATCGGCACATGCGCTTTAGCC
>JBAVYF010000224.1:0-6760 GCA_049698655.1 Occallatibacter sp.
CCTCAATACCGTGCTCGGCTCCGAGAAGGACGATCATTACACGCTGGCGGATGAAACCTCAGCCAATCCCGAGCCCGCTCCACAGAATGCCGAGCCCCTGGTGCAAACGGCGTTTGGTGCGCGCCCCGATCTCTCCGCGCTCAACTACAGCTACACCGCGGCACGGCAGTTCAGCACCGCCGAGCGCGATTTGTGGATGCCGACTGTCTCGGCTATAGCCGCCGCGGGAGGCACGCCGGTGCGCGCGGACCAGATCAACTCTTCCTGGTACGGCGCCGCCGGAGCCAACATCAACATTCCTATTTTCAATGGCTTTCTCTTCAATGCGCGCGCACGGGAAGCGAGCCTGCGCGCCAACGCGGCTCAGGAGCAGGTGAGGAACCTCCGCGACGTAATCGCACGCGACGTGCGCACGGCCGTGCTCAATGCGCAGGCCGCCTTCCAGCGCATTGGCGTCACGCAAGAGATGCTCAACCAGTCGAACATGGCGCTGGACCTCTCGCAGGCCCGGTACAAGATCGGGTTGAGTGACATTATCGCGCTCACTCAGGCGCAATTGGCGCAAACCCAGGCCGAGATCGCCTATGTCAACGCGCGCTATGCGTACCAGACAGCTTTAGCCGTCCTGAGATTCCAGACTGGTCAATAATCCGCCGCTCGATTGCCCGAAGGGAACTCTTGATCCGTTCCAGCTTTTTCTTCCCAACTAATCTTTCTTCCAGCCTGATCCGCTTGACACACTCAACCCTGGCGCCATGCAGAGTTGCTCCTTGTCACTCTAAGGAGGAGGCTTGATAGCCACTGAAATAGGGAGTCAGCGTAAAATATTTTGAAGAGGTTCCTGGAGGGCAATACGGTGATTTTTTGCAGTAAATTCGCTCTGTCAACTTCCGGCTTTCCATGATTTGCGATTTACTCTCAAATGTTACGCGTAAAAAACCATGTTGTTGATTATGATTTGGTAAACAAACTACCAGGCTAACAGTGGCCTGTGGGCGCTCACACAAGAGATTCCGCGGGCTGAAAAGGTCCAAGAAAGGGTTCAGAAGATGCGCCTCTGCAGGAAGGGTTTTGCCGCGCCGGTGGTTCTGAGTGTGTTGCTGGCTGCGCCGGCGGCCGGCCGCGCCACCAGTTGCACCACGCAAGCCGCGCTGTTGCCGCAGGATCGCGATGCGCTGGCGGCGACCGGGGGACGGCTGGCCCTGGCCGTGGCCGAGCAAGATCTTGTCGCCCTGAAGTCCGCGCTGCTGCCCGCCGTGGCCCAGGACTGGGATGGAATTCGCGGAGTGGTCGAGGCTTCCGCGTCGCTGATGAAGGGCGGGCAGATTCAACTACGCAGCCTCTACCTGCTGGACGCAACCAGCCTGGCCGCGCCCGCCGACACGCAGTTTTTCTGCACCAGCGCCAGCGGCGCGCTGACCGTGACCCTGACCATGCGGGCGCTGCCGCCGGGCCGCTACGCCGTGGTGTTGGCCGACGCGTCCGGAGCGCCCTACGCCGGCCAGCTGGGCTTCATTCTGGCTTGGGACGGCCCCGCCGGCGGCTGGAAGCTGGGTGGCCTAACCGTCCGGCCAGGCGCTCTCGACGGACAGAACGGCGTTTGGTGGTGGTCGCACGCCCGCGAGCTGGCCAGGGCGGACCAGTCGCAGTCTCAGTCCTGGAGCGCGTGGTACGCCTACGACGCGGCGCGGATGCTGCTGCTCCCGGTGGATTTTCTCTCCTCGCCCAACCTGGACAAACTAGGCTCGGAGCAGTCAGCCATCAAGAATTCTCCGCAGGACGCGTTTCCTTTGACGCTCTCCGACGGCCCGCGCACCTGGAAGATCGACTCCGTGCGGTTGGATCCGACGCTGCTGCACGCCGACCTGGGCGTGGCTTACGAATCGATGGGAATCACCGATCCAGCGGCGCAGCGAACGGAAGCCATTGCGGTTTTGAGCGCGTTACTGAAGGCACAGCCGGGACTGCGCGAAAACTTTCATGGCCTGTGGGCTTACGCGGTGAAGGACGGCAAGCGGACCCCGGTGATCGAGTTGCCCATGGCGCAGATACCGTAGAAGCAGGGACTAGGGATTGAGGGAATAGGGAATAAGCTGGGCGGCCCAGATCCGGATTTTCGGACCTGGGAGTCCACAAATCCCAGAAGGACAAAGCCAGTGCCAACCATTATCGATCTGCGTTCGGATACGGTTACGCGGCCCACGGCCCAGATGCGCGCGGCGATGGCCGCGGCCGAGGTGGGCGACGACGTTTACGGCGAAGACCCTACCGTGAATCTTCTGGAGCGGCGCGCGGCAGAGAGATTCGGCCGCGAGGCTGCGCTCTTTGTGCCTACCGGCACCATGGGGAATCAGATCGGCATCCGGCTGCACACTCAACCGGGCCAGGAGGTAATCGCCGAGTCACGGGCGCACATTCTGGATTGGGAGATGGCCACCACGGCAGTGTTTTCCGGCTGCCTGGTGCGTGCCGTTCCAGCCGAGCGCGGCATTCTGACCTGGAAGCAGATTGAGCCGGCGATCTATGCGCGCGGAGCGTTTCGCGCGGCTACGGGGCTGATCGAGATTGAAAACACTGCCAATCTTGCAGGCGGCAGCGTCACGCCGTTGCCGGTGCTGGAAGAGATCTGGGCTGGGGCAAAAGAGCGCAAGCTCCCGGTGCACCTGGATGGGGCGCGCATCTTCAATGCGGCTGTGGCGCTGGGCGTCGATGTGCACGCTCTGACCAGCGGATTCGACACGGTGATGTTCTGCCTCTCGAAAGGGCTGGGCGCGCCGGTGGGGTCTATGTTGGTTGGCTCGGCGGAACTGATGGCGCGGGCACGGCTTTATAGAAAAGCTTTAGGCGGCGGCATGCGGCAGGCAGGCATTCTTGCCGCTGCGGGACTGATTGCGCTGGAGCAGGGTCCGGCACGGCTGCACGAGGACCACGCCAACGCGCGCCTGCTGGCCGAGGCGCTCGCGAAGATTGAGCGAGTGGAGATCGACTTCGATGCGGTCGAGACCAATATCGTGATTTTCCGGCTGACAGGAGGGCTGAGCGCGGCCGCTCTATCGGCGCGGCTGAAGGCGCGCGACATTCTGGCCAATGCCGTGGGGCCGGATGCGATGCGCCTGGTCACGCACCTCGACGTGGATCGCGCGGCATGCGTGACTGCGGCCGAGGCTCTGGTCGAGGAGATTGAGGCGATAGCCAAGGCGGCGTGAGCGCGGCGCTTTGGTGAGCCTGTAAATTCCCAGGTCTCAGAATCGAGATCGGGGGCACCCTCTTTTCTCGATTTCCTGTTCCCTATTCCCTGTTTTTTTCACGGCTCCAGCAGAATCTTGCCGGTCGTCTTGCGCGCTTCGAGATCGGTCTGCGCCTGCACGGCCTCGGCCAGCGGATACACAAACTCGGTACGCAGCTTGAGTTCGCCCTTCGCGGCCCAGCCCAGCACATCGCCGGCGCGCCATTCCAGTTCCGCCCGCGTCGCCACGTAATGCCACAACGTGGGGCGGGTAATGAAGAGCGAACCCTTGCCGCTGAGCTGAATCAGATCGAAGGGCGGCACCGGCCCGCTGGATGCGCCAAAAAGGGCGAGCAGCCCGCGCGGCCTGAGGCAGTTCAGGCTGCCTTCAAACGTGGTCTTGCCCACCGAGTCGTAGACCACGTCCACGCCCTTGCCGCCGGTCAGCCGCTTGACCTCCGCCTCGAAGTCCTGATGGGTGTAAAGAATCGCATCCGAGGCGCCCGCCTCGCGCGACAGCTTCGCCTTGGCCTTGGTGGAGACCGTGGTAATCACCCGCGCCCCCAGCCGCGAGGCCATCTGCGTCAGCAGCAGGCCCACGCCGCCGGCCCCGGCATGAACCAGCGCCGTCTCCCCTGCCATCAGTGGAAAAGTGGAGTGGGAAAGGTAGTGCGCCGTCATCCCCTGCAACAGCGCGGCTGCGGCCTGCTGCATGCTCAGCCCGGCAGGCACCTTGACCAGCGATGCAGCGGGAACCAGAGCGTACTCGGCGTAGCTGCCCAGCACGCTCACCGAGGCAACCGAGTCGCCGGCGGCAAAACCCGTCACGCCCGGACCCAGCTCCTCCACTGTGCCCGCCGCCTCGCTGCCGGGCGTCAACGGCAGCGCCGCCTTGTAGACACCCTTGCGAAAGTAGACCTCGATGAAGTTGATCCCGACAGCTTCCACGCGGATCAACACCTGGCCCGGCCCCGGCTGGGGAATGGGCAACTCGGCCAGCTTCAGAACCTCCGGCCCACCTGTCTCGTGAATCTGGATGGCTTTCATCTCAGGTTCAGGATGAACCCTGAGGCCCAGCTACTGCAAGGGGCCGGGCTACATGCAAGTCCTTCTCAGCCGTTCAATGGTGCTTCTTCATGCGCTGAACAATCTTGATCGATCCATCCACACTTACTTCATAAATAGCGATTTGTGTAACGATGGTTTCGGGCATCGACGGCTTTCTTGTAAGGACATGAAAAACGTCCGTGTCCTCCGGCACATTGCTCAGAACATGAGAGTGCACGCCACCAACCTGGGTTGCGCCAGCAGGAATCGGCCCGCCATTTGGAATGATCCCTTTGTGCAGTTGGCGCTTTTCGACGATGGCGCCGCCGTCCGATGAGATTAAATAGCGGACATCTGCTCCAAGCGGATACACGCCATTCTCGGTTTGCGCTGGAACCATATAAACGTAAAGCTGACCCAATGGAGCTGGTAGAACCGCTGCATTATATGGTCGATCCGGACCGCGAAAATCATGGAGTGCGGTCTCAAGTGCCTTGGCCGCCGCCAGAAAAAAGCCGGTATCCTGCTCCAACGGGTCAAGTTTTATAACCGAAAACTCAAGGGGATTCTTTCCCTGTATTGCCTTGTACCGTATCAGAAATGAGTCCCGAGTTTCGCTCAAATGACCAAACGCAACAATCCATCCAGAGTCTGTCTTTTGCGCAAGAAAGTGCTGGTGCTCGTCTTTGCTGGGGTTGGTTGCCAGAACCGCATCAGTTGCGTGCCAGGCTGCCTCATCGTACTCGTAAAGCAAGCGGCCCCTGGCGGTAATTGCGGCCAGTTCACTGTCGGACGGCAGTGAATCTGTCTGCGCGAATGAGGAAACTGCAAACAATACTACGCATCCGAGAATAATGAACGATCTGATTCGTAACATAATGGCTCCAATGCAATGATTTCGTCATCTGCGAGAGTATAAACCTATGGTCTTGATGCAAGTTCTATTTATCTTCTTGAAGCTTCAAAAACAAGAATCCCCGCCTAGGCAATGCCCAAGCGGGGCATAATGCATTTCTGTTTCCTGATCTCTGTTCAGTGTCTTTACCCGTTTGACAGTATGTGCGGCTCGTTGGGCGCGCGCAGACGCACCATGCGTTCGATGGCATACGGCGTGCGCTGCTGGCCGGTGTAGAAGTGGCGCACCTGCAACTCGCCCAGCAGGCCAAGGGCCAGCAACTGGATGCCGGCGACAATCAGCACCGAACCAATGACAAACATCGGCCCATGAAGGCGCATCACGTCCATTTGAGGGTTGAGAATCTTCATTCCCAGCAAGATGGCAGCCATGCAACTACCTGCCAGGATGCCCAACGCGCCGAAGCCGCCAAAGAAATGCAGCGGCCGATTCATGTGCCTGAGCAGGAAGCGGATGGTCAGCAAGTCGAAGAAGACGCCGAAGGTGCGCCCGATGCCGTAGTGGCTCTTGCCGCGCTCGCGGGGGACATTTTTGATGGGAATTTCGCAGATCGACGCGCCATACCAACTGGCCAGAGCGGGGATGAAGCGGTGCATCTCGCCGTAGAGCGGAATGTTCTGGATCACCTCGCGGCGATAGGCTTTGAAGGTGGTGCCGAAGTCGTGAATGTCAACGCCGGAGAGTTTGGCCATCAGCCAGTTGGCGCAGCGCGAGGGAATGCGGCGCATGACAAAATTGTCAACCCGCTCCTTGCGCCAGCCGCTCACCACATCGTATCCCTCCTCCAGTTTTTCCAGGAAGTTGGGAATCTCGCCGGGGTCGTGCTGCAGGTCGCCGTCCATGGCCAGGACGAATTCGCCCGTGGCGTGGTCAAACCCCGCGGCCAGCGCCGAAGTCTGCCCGAAGTTACGGCGCAGCTTGATCACCAGCACCCGGCTGTCCACCGCGGCAATCTCTCCCATCAGTTTGTAGGTGCGGTCGTTGGAGCCGTCGTCCACCAGCACCAGCTCAAAACTTTCGCCTACCTGTTCCATCACCTGCTTCAGGCGCGCGTACAAGACGGTCACGTTCTCTTCTTCATTATGAAAAGGGACGACAACTGAATATTTGGGCATATCGATAGTGTAGACTCCGCTGCCTTGGAAAAAGATTACATCTCATTTTTGAGTGACTTATTGGTGCGCAAACAGACTTTGAGGCGCGAGAGAAGAATAAAAAGCTACCGCTCCAGCTCGTCGAGCATGGCCTGCATCTCGCTGACCGCATGGCTGTTGCCGCTGCTAGCTGCGCAACCGATGCCCTGCTTCAGCCGCTCCCTGGCTTCTTGAGCGCGGCCCGCCGCGGCCAGCGTCTGCGCGGCCATGAAGTAGCCCGCCGTGTAGTCCGGATCGTTGGCCAGCAGAGTGTCAAACTCGGCCAGCGCTGCGGCCGTCTCACCGGAGCCGGCCAGTTCCATGGCAACCCCATAACGGGCAAAACTGTTCCGCGGGTCCAGCTCCAGAATCTCTTTCAGTCCTGCGATCTTGTCCATTTTGCTCGAATGGGGCCATCCTGTGCCCAAGGGGGATTTG
>JBAVYF010000225.1:0-1541 GCA_049698655.1 Occallatibacter sp.
GCCTCTGCGGCTGGGGATGATTACGCCGCTCGGCTGGTTGGAGCGCGTGCCCAGCTACAAGGAGATGCAGGAAAACCTCGCCAACAAGGATCTGACCACCTACGGGTTCCTCGGCTATCCGGTGCTGATGGCCTCCGATATTCTTCTGTACCAGACACAGTATGTTCCCGTGGGCAACGACCAGACCGCGCACGTGGAGCTGACGCGCGAGGTGGCGCGGCGGTTCAACCAATACTATCCAAAGGTAATCAAGACCACAGGGCCGTTGGGGACGTTTCCTGCTGACGTTTTTCCCGAACCGAAGGCGGTGCTGACACCCTCGCCCAAGCTGCCCGGCACCGACGGCCGCAAGATGTCCAAGAGCTACGGCAACACGATTCTGTTAACCGATGCGGAGCCGGTGGTGCGGCAGAAGCTGAAGACCATGGTGACCGATCCGGCGCGCGTTCGACGCACTGACAAAGGGGATCCCGACAAGTGCCCGGTCCACGACCTACACAAGGTCTTCTCCGACGTTGAAACCGAAGCCAAAGTCGCTCGTGGCTGCCGCTCGGCGGGAATCGGCTGCATCGAATGTAAGAGTTGGTTGGCCGATCGCCTGGTGCAAATCCTACAGCCAATTCAAGCCCGTCGCGCCAGCTTTACAGAGGCGCAAGTGGAGGAGATTCTGAAGGACGGTAACAGCCGCGCCAGCGCCCGAGCCGAAGAGACGATGCGGCAAGTGCGCGCGGCCATGCAGATGGCGCTGACCAGCGAGACCGGCGAATAGGCAGGAAATGCAAATGCCAGAAAATACAATTCCGTGGTGGCGAAGGGCGCTGGAGTTTGCGTTGGGCGGCCTTCGCTCCGGATTTGGCTTTTTCCCGCGGCCCGCGCGGTTTGTACCGATTACAGCACCGATGTTTCCAGGCAGCTTCAAAGAAAATCTGGAAGAAGAAACAACTTTGACCGGTCTGTTCCTCAAACAGGAATCCGCTGTTGTCGCGCCGGCGGTCCCGGCAGGGCCTGCAGCGGAGCCTGCGCCAGTTTCCGTCCCGGCGAAGGACGAAGCTGCTTTGGTTGACATAGTCCCAGCCGCGGAGGTTGCTCTTGATACCGATTCCAAGCCGTCAGCCGCGGAGATTGCGGAAGCCGAAGTTGTGGATGAGGTAGCACAGGAGCCGGACGAAGAAGCCGAAGTCGTGGATGAGGCCGTTGAGGAGCCGGTTGAAGAGGCAAGATCCGAAGAGGAAGCCGAGCCTGTGGTTGAACCGGGAATCGCGGACACCCCGGAAGAGGTGGATGAGGCTCTCTCAGAGCCGCTCAAAGAGCCTGAGCCCGTGATGGAAGCCGAGCCGGAAGCTGCCGCCGAGCCTGTCCCGGCTCCCACCCTTAAACAGGCCGAGCCGATTGCCGAGTTGGCCCCTGCAGCCGAAGTTGCACAACAACTGGTGCTAACTACCCAGCCCAACGCAGACGAAAAAGCTGCCACCAAATTGGCCGCGCGGCAGAAGAAGTTGGACGAAGGCTCCGAGGAATCTCCTTTTTCGGTAATTGTGGGG
>JBAVYF010000226.1:0-1893 GCA_049698655.1 Occallatibacter sp.
GTGATCTGGTTGTCGATAACAGCCTTAGCTGTCTTCGCGCTCATTCTTGCCTGCGACCGCGCGGAGATAACAAACACGAAAAGCAAAACCGCAATTCCTATTTGCTTCATTTTCCCTCCAAAGGAGTTAAGTACGTAATTCCCTTCCTTTTTCATCGCCACACAAACTCATCTTACCGCAATTCCTGCTCCAGCACCCAGGTAACGCGCTCTGTCTCGTATGCGCTCGGCTCTTCAGCCCGGTTGAGCAGCAGGGCCAGCGCCATCAGCGACCGCGAGCCGCAACAGGCACAGCAGCGCAGATCGGAGCCGCCTTCGCAGCCGCCTTCGCAGCCCGCTCCGCAGCCAGCTTCTGCTGAATGTGCTGCACCTGGCGCGCGACTGCATTGAGATCGAGGGGAGGTCGGACGCCGGCCGCATCGCGCGGCTGCGGCGGCGCAAGTGCGTCGTTGATCGAATTGGAACTCGGTTCTGCCATTTCCTGAACGCTACCACCTATCTCTGCGTATTGTCAGCACATTATTTGCGAACCTTTGGATGCACGAACTTCGCCAGCACGCGTCGGTCCATCTCGTACTGCTTCACGTCCTTCTCGCGGTACACCACGCGGCGCCCGAGCTTGACATAAGGGCAGCCCTTCCCCTGGCTCCTGAGATTGGCCAGGTAGCTGACGCTGGTGCGCCACCGCTCGGCAAGCTGCCCGGAGGTAACTATTCGTTCCACGGCGCGCCTCCACCGATGTACTTGTCGAACTCAGACCGCAGGACATCCAATCCAACTTTGAGGTAAGCGTAGCTGGTATCGCCGTCCGCTACCTTGGACCCACCGAGCTTTTTCTTCTCGAAGCTGGGGGCCATCTGGTGCAGGATCTTGCCGAAGTTCACATCGTTGGGCAAACGGCCCTTGATATTGCGGTTTCCAACCCAGCGCCGCAAGGCATCCCGCAGCCGGTTGGTGGGGATCGAGTCGGGCCATTCCCCTCCCCAGTCGCCGCCGGCGATCATGCCCGCCGAGAGCGTGTCATACCACCACTGCTGGACCGGCTCCAGAGACGAAATTTTCTGAGAGACGAGCCCGGCTGTGTTGGGAGCCTGGTTCACGTCCTGCGCGATCTTGTAATCCATCAGGTAGCGGAGCAGGTGCGCTGATCCGCCCTGCTCATCCAGGCCCAGACGCATCTCCTCGAAATACTTCCGGTCCTGCTTGCGGCCATCCCCCACGTCAAAGACCGCCCAGCGGCGCTCGTCGGCGGACGCCGGCACCAGCCACTCCTCGTTGCCGATCACGACCACGCGGGTCAGGTTGCGGACGGTGTACGATTCCTTTCCCTTCGGCTCGATCTGGTGCTTGCTTCCGGTCACAAGATCCTTGACGACGCCCTCGGCTTCCTTGTCCCCGGACCAGAACGCCTCGTCCAGAACGAACAGCAGGGAGTATTGCAAGTGCCGGGTGAAGTTCGAGACGAGATACCGGCGCCGCGCCGTGGTCATGGCGTGGCCGCCAAGCAATTTGCTGACGCGCTCAACCAGCGCATTCTTGCCCACGCCTTTGTCGCCGCGGAAAACGATTGCCACCAGGGGCTTCTCATACGGCCGCTGGACAAGATGCGCGAACCACCCGGTAAGCCAGTCGGCCTGGATCGCATCTCTCCCACAGATGTTCTCGAAGAGATGCTCCTTCCACCGCTCAACCATGGGGTGCTCAGGAGAGTCCGAGGGCTTCACCGCGAAGCCTCGCCACATATTAAACCAGCGTGAACCCGCGTCGACGCCCGGCTCGAAGATCATACCCTCGTAGCTGCGCCTGGCAGGCCATTCCATCCACATCTGCGCCGTGGACATGGACTTGTCGCCCACCGGGAGCTTGTTGGCCGCGTTCATGTCGAAGAAGGACT
>JBAVYF010000227.1:0-2314 GCA_049698655.1 Occallatibacter sp.
TCGAAAACCCCTGATTTTCGGGGTGGTGATCTCCAAAGTCTTCACTACAGCGTCATCTGGTTTTGTCCATCACCTCAGTTCAATAATTTGCCTTGGTCGCTGATGCGGGGCGGGGGCTGCTCCGGTAATTGCCAGCCCAACTGCGCCAGCAAAAGCTGATGGTCCTTCTCCGGCTGGGTGTAGCGGCGGAACAGCAACTCTTTGCCGGATTGTGCGGTCGGGAAGTACACGTCCATCATCTGCATCGTGGCGAACTTTTCCAGGAGGCTCCGCGGCGTGAGCCCTCCGGCCAGGGACCGCAGTTTTGCCTGCAGGGTGACATGCAGGCAATAGGCCAAATAGGCCACGAAGATATGCGCCTCGATCCGGTCCTGCCGCTGATGGAAAATCGGACGGATCAGCAAATCCCCTTTGAGATTCCGGAAAGCCGCCTCGATGGCCACCAGTTGCAGGTAATATTCCCACAACACCTTGGGATCGGTGCCGGTCAAATTGGTCCGCAGCAGATACCGGCCTTCCCGCCGATACCACCGCCGATAGCGGGCCAATGAGAGCCGAAAGTGAAAGGTCTGAGCGTTGATGGGCTCGCCCGCTTCGGGCCAGCGGATCTCCAAGAGCCTAAAGGCCCGACCGGCCTGCTCCTTGGCTTGTCCGACTGCCAGCAACAACTCGTCGCGCGTGAGCGGCTTCTTGAACTGCTGCAGTTGCTTGAGCCGCTCGATCAACTTGCGCAGCTTGCTCAAACGCATCGCCCGTTCCTTGTGCAACCGATCCTGGCTTTCCACAAACACGTAGAGTTCCTTGTCCTGGGGCAGCAATTTGACCCGCACCGCCGGCCGGGCCTGCTGCCAGGGCAACTTCACCAGTTGGGCCTCCAGGCGGCTCAACCGGCCCTTGGGCGTGCCCACCAGGTAATGGACCGGCGGGTCGGCCTGCTGCATCTCCAGGATCACCGCCTCGGTGGGAATGCCTCGATCCATCACCCACACCCGGTTGGCTTTGCCGTAGAGTTTCTGAATCTTTTCCAAAAACTGCCGCAAGGTCGTCTTGTCGCTGGTGTTGCCCGCCAACACTTCGTAGGCCAGGGGATAACCTTCCGGGGTGACGATCAGCGCAATGACCACCTGCACACAGTCCGAGCGCTTGTCCCGGCTGTAGCCAAACCGTCGCTTGTCCCCCTCGGGGAAAGGCGGATCGCTCTCAAAATAGGTGCTGGTCAAATCGTAGAGCAGCACGTCGAAGCTCGCCCCAAATTCATCCCGCCAGCGCCCTTGCAGGTATTGGAAGAGTTGCTCCCGATGCGCTACCAACCGGTCCAGACACCGATACAAATTGTCTTTGGCGGCCAGGCTGAAATCCTCGCCCAGCAAATCCCCCAGCGCGCTCTGCTCATACCAGTGCCGATGCAGCCGCCACTCGCTGCCCGGGTCGATCAGCCGATAGAGCACCAGCGCGATGAGCACATTGAGCCAGCGGGTCCCTTCGCGGCTGGGCGGCAAGCGCGAACTCCAAAACTCCGAGAGCTTGAGCAGATTCCAGATCGTCAGCCCCACCCAGCAAGCACCCCATTGCCGCGGGCGCTCAATCCGAAACTGCTTCAAATAGACCCCGATGGCGGCGGCTTCCCTGGCTTGCAGTTCCCGCTCCGTGGCCAGGCCCGGCAGCGCCGCTTGAGCCAACGGGGGCGCCGCGTCGAATTGCTCCACGGTCTTTTCCCAACTCAACTCCTGGGCCGGAGTCAATTTGCCCAGGTAGAGCACATGACGTTGAACCACCCGGCCGTCCGCACACCGACGGTTCTCGACCAGGCTCCAGTAGGTGTTGACTTTGCCGTCTTTGCGCCGCTCGTGCCCGCGTAAAAATATCGACATGGCTCTGCATTTTACCAGCTTGCGCGGGCGGGAAAAGGGGGTAGGTCTGCACTACAAGGCCAAAGGAGATCCGAACCTGTGGATTTCCTGGGAAATTCGACGGTCCGCGCCCCGAAAATTCCCGAAATCAGGGGCGAGTTGCGAAAGTCAGGTTAACCACAGAGGCGCGAAGAACGCAGAGGATGCAGACCTCCGCGGATTTCGCGCCTCTGCGGTAAAGTCAGCCGTTCATAATTTGCGGGGGCGTCGGAGGCCGCAAGCGTTCAGGTATGCCAAAGCGCCGGAAAACGGCCCTTTCTCGTCGGCCGAGCAGTGACAATGCACCTTGATGACCTGCTGCGCACAGCGGCTGTGGGAGGCGGTGATTCTGGAAAGGGCGGCTGACGCACGGCGCGATGCAGAGCCGTCTGGCGCGATCGAAAAAGGGCACGTCCAACTTAACC
>JBAVYF010000228.1:0-3236 GCA_049698655.1 Occallatibacter sp.
GGCCTGGGCGGTCTGGCCTGGGGAGCGCGCCGCCGCCGCTGGCTCAACCGGCTTTCGCTCGTGGCCCTGGTCGGCCTGGTCACTGTGCTGGGCACAACCGGCTGCAATCCGCGCTATAACTACCTGAACCACGGCCCGCCCACCAACCCAGCGACCCCGGCCGGAACCTACACCGTGACGGTCTCCGCGCAGACCAACAACGGCGTCACCGCCATTATCCACTCCACCACCTTTGTGCTGATTGTGAATTAGGCTCCGGGAGGAGTTGTCGAACCGCTCCATCGGGAAGATTTAAGCAAAGAACAGCAAAAAATGACCTGCAGCTTCAAGCCAGCCGCAGGTCTTTTTTATTGTTCGTTTGCCGCAATTCCGGCGGCCCGTTCCGGGGCTACTCCGGCTTGAGTACCACCTTGATCGCCTCGCCCGATGTCAGAAATTCCATGGCTTTGGTGAACTCGGAGAGCTTGAGACGATGGGTAATCACCGGCTCCAGGTTGAGCCTGCCGCTGGCCAACAGGGCCTCCATCTGGAACCAGGTCTCGTACATCTTGCGTCCATTGATGCCCTGCACAGTGGCGCCCTTGAAGATGATCTCGCGGGCCAGGTCCATCTCGACAGGCCGCGATGGAATCCCCAGCAGCGAAGCGCGTCCGCCGGTTCTGAGCAGGGTAAAGCCCAGCTCGATGGCCGCCGGATGGCCCGACATCTCCAGCAGCACATCCACGCCGGTGCCGCCCGTGGCCTCCAGAATCTGCTCCTGAATCTTGTCGTTGGCGGGGTCCAGAACCAGGTCGGCGCCCATGGTGGCGGCCACCTCCCGGCGGTGCGCATTCACCTCGAAAGCAAAGACCTTGGCGGCTCCGCAGGCCTTGGCCACGGCAATCGAAAACAGGCCGATAGCTCCGCAGCCGGAGACGATGGTGGTTTGCGCTGCAATCGGCCCGGCCAGCACGGTATGCACGGCGTTGCCCAGCGGGTCCAGCAGCGAGCACCAATCGCGCGGAATCGACGGCGAAAGCTTCCAGATGTTGGTCTCCGGAATGATGACGTAGCTGGCGAATGCGCCGCTGGCGTCCACGCCCAGAATCTTCACGTGTTGGCAGATGTGCGCCTGGCCGATGCGGCATTGCAGGCACTTGCCGCAGGCCACGTGCATCTCCGCGCTCACAAAGTCGCCTTCCTTGACCGTGGTCACGCCGGCTCCCACGCCGGCCACCGCGCCGGAGAACTCATGGCCCGGAATCAGCGGCGGCTTGATGCGCCCCTGCGCCCACGGGTCCCAATTGAAGATGTGCAGGTCCGTGCCGCACACGCTGGCCGCCAGAACGCGGACCAGCACTTCGCCGGGGCCGGGCACAGGCACGGGCACTTCACGCAATTCGATGCCGGGCGCGGCATGTGCTTTAACAACCGCTTGCATAGTATTAGACATATAGGACAATCCTCCTCAATTCAGCAAACGTACCAGTCTACCAACTGCGGCAGAGCCAGAGCGCGGGATCTGGTGGAAAAGCGCGCCGGAGAGCAGGAAGGCCGCGCGGGCAAATCCGGCCCGTCACGCTCAGGGCTCGGCGCGCACGGCGATGAACTGACCCGTCCATGACCCGCCATTCAGTGTGATGCCGCCCACCACCTTCCCGTTGTCGGAGATAGCCAGCCGGTACTGGTCTAGGTCGATGATTCCGTTCGGGTCATCCTTCTCGTAGCCGTTAAACACCAGCAGCCCATCGCCATGAATTGTATACGCGAACAAACAAAACCACGCGGGAAACTCCCCCGCTCCTGTACACTGGACCCGCCATGAATTGCCTTTTTTGTAAGATCGTTGACGGAAGCATCCCCTCCACAGCGGTCTACGAGGACGAGCTTTGCTACGCCTTCGCGGACCTTCACCCGCAAGCCCCCGTGCATGTGCTGGTGGCGCCGCGCGAACACATCGCCTCGCTGGACGACACCGATAAGAGTGATGGCGCACTGCTCGGTCACCTGCTGTGGGCCGCCACCGAGGTCGCCCGCGACAAGGGGCTGGCCGAGGGATACCGCGTGGTAATCAACACCGGCCAGGACGGCGGCCAAACTATGGATCATCTTCACGTCCACCTGCTCGGAGGACGCCCGCTTACCTGGCCTCCAGGTTAAAGTTCCTGCAAAAGATAGGGGTCCGCAGCGACTCGGGGTCCCCGGCGAGCGATCTTTGCTCACTGGGGTGAAGCGGCAGGTCTTCGTCGCTGGGCTGGACGCAACAAGGGCGCTCCCTCAGCGGAAGCGCCCTTGTGTCATGTCCTCTGCATCGCCCTACACAGGTTGTTGGGCGTACTCTTCTTCCTCTTCCATGCCATAGCGGCGCAGCAGGTTGGGCAGAGTTTGTGAAAAAGCCGACCGCGGCATCACCGCATCGCAGCCGGCCTCGATGGCCTTGGCTTTCAACTCGCTTTGCAAGTGATTCAGAAAGCCGACAATCGATGTCGCCTTCTTTAGCTTGCTCTTGAGTTTGGGAATCAGCGTCATCGGCTTGGCGTTCAGATTATTCAGGTCGAAGACCACCAGCTTCGGCACTTCGCCTTCCGGCAATTCGGTCAGCCTGGCTGCTGCATCCTTGTCTCCGCCCTTCACAAACTCCACCTTCACGCCCAGCTTGCGCGCCGTCTCCATGATCTTGGCCTGGAAGAACAGATCCTCGATGAAGCAGTAAATGCGCGTGGGTGCGTCCGCTCGGATTGGCGCCGCGGGTTGCGGTTCATAAGCCTCCGCGTAAGCGCCGCCGTTGTGGCCGTTGCTGCTGATCTGGATGGTTGAAGGCGGGCCGTCGGCTACGTTGCCGTTCACCAGGCGATAACTGTGGTCCATCGGGCCCACAAACTCCCGGGGCCCCTTCTGGCGAACCTTGCGCTTGCCCTGCGGCGGACCTGAGATGCTGTTGCCTGGCTGCGCCGCCGTGGCCTGGGCCTTCTGGGAGAACTTCTTCTTCCGCTCCTGATTCTGGTGTCCGCCCCGGCGCCCGCCCTGGTGCGCGGGAGCCGGATTGTGCCGGGCGGGCTGCGGCTGTTGCGGCTGAGCCTGTGGCTCTGGTTGAGTCTGGGCCTGAAGCTGTTGCGCTGAGGCCACGATTGCCGGGCTGCCCTTGTTCTTGCGGCGGCGCCGGCGGCGCCGATGCCCCTGCGACTGCCCCTGGCCGTTAGCCGGAGCCGGCCCCAATTCAGATTGGGGCTGCGTCAATTCTGTCGTCATGCCTGAAC
>JBAVYF010000229.1:0-4521 GCA_049698655.1 Occallatibacter sp.
GTGGCGGGCCATCGTGGTGCTGCCCGCCGAGCCTTTGGCCACAAGCGAGGCCCGCGCCGCGCTGCCCGCAACTTACTCTAGCGCCGACGCAGTGGCCAACATTCAGTCTGTGGCGCTGCTGGGGTTGGCCTTTGCACAGAATCGGCCTGATCTGTTACGCATGGCCATGCGGGACCGCATTCACCAGCCCTACCGCGCGCCCCTCTGTCCGTTGCTGCCTCGGCTGCTGCCGCTGGCAGGAGAGCACGGCATTCTGGGAGCAGCTCTGAGCGGTGCCGGACCGTCGGTCCTTGTGATTATCGGCAGCGAGGAGAGTGTGCCGAGGGCCGCATCTGCAATCCGTCAGGCGCTGCAAGGACAGACCGAGCCGGAACTCAAGCTCTGCCGGTTTGAGCCGGCCGGAGCAAGCCGACTCTTTGAGCGGCGCGCCTGAACCGATGACCGCGCCGGTTAATAGGCCTTCCGGTACAACATTTGAGGATTTTCATCGGGGTCGCCTTTACCGTGGGTACAGTATCTTTTTGGCGCAAATATGCGTTGGTACGTTACTATTTGTCATAGAAACCCCTGTGGATATGTTACTTTCTTTATTACTCAAGATTGATTGCTTTTTGCCCCGGAACCTCATAAAGTGCCTGAGTGGGCAGTTCTGGGGGAGGGCTGCTCTAGCGCCTGTGATCCTGTTTAGGATCACGGGCGCTTTTATTTGCTGTTGCAACAGATGCAGCACTTTATTCACAGCATCTTACAGGAAGTTCTGGCCATTTTCAGTCTTGCCTGCCTCGTATTCCAGTGACCATAAACGAGCGGTATGCGACTTTGCCACGCGCTGCCGCATCTCATGAAGGTCCGGTTACCGTTACAATGGAAGTACGCAATGACCGCAAGGAGGATCATGGCAGGATTGGGAGTTCTGGAAGTAAGAGATGCAACGTTCGACCAGGAGGTGCTTAACAGCGAGCAGCCGGTTCTGGTGGATTTCTGGGCCGCATGGTGTGGCCCCTGCAAGGCCCTCGCACCGATCGTGGATTCGGTGGCGGCCAAATACGCAGGACAGATAAAGGTAGCCAAGGTCAACGTAGACGAGAATAGCGCCTCGCCCTCGCGCTATAACATTCGCGGCATTCCCGCTCTTTTGTTCTTCAAAGGCGGCAAAGTGACTGATCAGATGGTCGGCTTAGATTCCCGGGCTCAGGAATTGATCGAAGAGAAGATCCAGCGTCTGCTGGCATAAGGGCAACCCGGCTGCACTTTTCTGATTGACAGCGTGGAAGGGCCCGGCGCTTGTGCCGGGCCCTTCGTGTTCTTGAAGTCTAATAACAGAGAGAGCAGATTACCTGTACTTCCGCAACACGCCCAGCACACGGCCCTGAACGGCCACCTGCGCGGCGGGAACATAGATGGGGTCCATCTCCACATTGGCCGGTTGCAGGCGCACCTGATTACCCTCGTTGTAAAAGCGCTTCAGCGTGGTCTCTGAGCCTCGCACCAAGGCCACCACGATCTCGCCCTGTCGCGCCGTGCGCGTGCGCTCCACCAGCACATAATCGCCGTTGATGATGTGTTCGTCGCGCATTGAGTCTCCGCGTACCTCAAGTGCAAAGACGTCGCGATTGCCCACTACGTCGTGCAATGAAATGCTCTCCTCGGACTGCATCGCTTCGACGGGAAACCCGGCGGCGATGCGTCCGGCAAGCGGAAGCCGGTCGCTCGAGCGGGTGCGCGTCCCCGGCGGCAGCACGTCAATGGATCGGCTGTGGTTATGTACCCGGTCCAGCAACCCCTTCTTTTCGAGGTTGGTAATGTGCTTATGCACAGTTGCCAGGCTCTTCAGCCCCATGCCGCGCGCAATCTCCTCAAACGACGGTGAGTAGCCGTTGCGCGTCACAAACGACTCGAGGAAGTCGAGTATCTCTTTTTGCCTTTGAGTGACAGCCATGCGCGAATTATAGCGAATAAAAAGCGAACTGTGTCAACTCTTTTTTTCGCTTTTTGTCGGTCACTGCGCAAACTGGCTTCTGAAAACCGCCTTCACGTGCCCCAGGCGTTGGCGCAGAGCTTCCGCTTCTTCCGGCAAACCAAGTTCCTCGGCGTGCATGATGGCTGCGTAGAAATAGTCCTTGGCATCACGATAACAGCCGTTCGCATCCCGAAAGGAGTGTGCCTCGTACATGCTGTCGTAGGCCTTCTCCGCCTCTTCTTTGCAGCGGACAAGGTAGGCCATCTTCGATTTCCGCTCTTCTTCAGTCATCCTCAGACCTCAGGGTCGAACCGTCGCATGGGCCACATTCACAAGATAGCTCAGAATCTTCCGCGTGCGCCTATCAGTTTGCCCATCCGACGCAACTTTCTGTCCATTGCGAGGCCCGTCAACACGAACTTTGGATTCGCCAGTCCGGGCACTAAGGTTTGCGCGGCGATGCCTCGTTTTCTGCTAATGCAAAGGCCAGGAACTGCCGATACTCAGGTGTGGCCCGCCTTCGTTTCGATTGTTTGCAGGCTATGGCGTTCCGAGGCAGATGATCTCAATCAAGCGATACCTTGAACTGACGCAAACGGAGCCCGACGGGCTCAGTGAGCCGGAGAAGAAGGCTCTTCTGCCGGCAACTGTTTCCGCGTATCGCTCCGCATTGGTGGAGATGGGCAACTGCGGTCTGAATGCCTGTCCGGTTCTGGGCGAGGAATTGAAGCAGGGTCTGGACAAGCTGGGCGAGAAGCTCTGCAAGGAACTCTCCTGCGAAACGGTCAAGGAAACCGAGTCTGGCGTGCGGGAGCAGCTGCAGGGCTGGGGACGGCGCACGGCCATGCACTACCGGCAACAGACCAGCGAAGTGAAGGAGATCTTGTTGGTGATGGCCCGTACCGCAGAGTCGGTGGGCGAACGAGACCAGCGCTGCGCAGTTCAGATCACCGAGGTCACGGCACGGCTCAAGGGCATCGCCAACTTGGAGGACCTGACGGAGATTCGGGAGTCGATCAAGCGGAACGCTTCGGATCTGAAGTCCTCGATAGACAGGATGACCGCCGAAGGCAAGGCAGCAATCAATCAGCTCCGGGCCGAAGTTTCAACCTATCAGGCCAAGCTGGAAGCGGCCGAGGAGCTTGCCTCCCGGGATGCGCTCACCGGGCTGAGAAGCCGCCCCTGGGTGGAAGGCCAGATCGAACATTCCCTTCATGCCGGCGCTCCGTTTTGCGTAGCACTTATCGACATCGACGAGTTCAAACGGGTGAATGACAAGCATGGTCACCTGGCCGGAGATGAGTTGCTGAAGCAGTTTGCCGTGAAGATGAAATCCGTGTGCCGGTCGACGGACACCATCGGACGCTGGGGCGGGGATGAGTTCATCCTTCTGCTGCATTGCCACATTGCCGAGGCCAGCGAGCAGATTGACCGGCTGCGGCAATGGGTGTGTGGAAACTACACGGTTCAGGGAAACCCCGGCCTCAAAAAAATCAGAGTCGACGCCTCCGTCGGCCTGGCGGAACATATCTCCGGCGAGACCATGATGGAGCTTGTCGAGCGCGCCGACGCCGAGATGTATCGTGAGAAAGCGGCATCGCGGGCGAACAAGAACAATCGCGTGGGATAGTGCCACTATGGCTTGAGAGCGCCGGGGCGGCACACTCCAAAGCAGGTTAAAGTGGCGAACCGGCACGTATTACCGGACGCCGAGGCACTCCTCCATTTCGGGAACTCCCCCGCGTCAGTGCCGATTCTGGAATCGCCTCGCCTCCTTTTTTCTTTCCAATCTTGAGTTCTGTTCCTCCTCGAAGGATGGTTATGAGGAGCCGTCTCTTAGCGCGCGCTAAGCTGCCCGGCTGGGAATGTGAAGCAGACGGCGTCGCGGGTTCAGGACGCCGCTCGTAAAGAAAGGCTGCCATGAGGTTATTGATCGCTGAAGACGACAAGGCGCTGGGATTGTTTCTGAGCCGCGGCTTAGAGGCCGACGGGCATCGCATCCGTCTGGCTTACGATGGAGCCGCCGCGGTGGAGGCATTTCGCCAGGAGATGCCTGACCTGACCATTCTGGATCTCAACATGCCGATCAAGGACGGCGAGCAGGTGCTCGAAGAGGTTCGCCTGATGGACGCGGATCTGCCGGTACTGGTGTTGACCGCCCGACAGGAGGTGGACACGCGCGTCCGCTGCCTGGACCGCGGGGCCGACGACCTGATGATCAAGCCCTTCAGCCTGCACGAACTGCGGGCGCGTTGCCGGGCGCTGTTGCGCCGCAAGCGCGAGGCGCGCCTGTTGTTGCGCGCCGGCGACCTGGAACTGGACCGGCTGGACCACACCGCCCGCCGCGCCGGCCTGTCGATCATCCTCACCAACAAGGAGTTTGCCCTGCTCGAACACCTGATGCTCAATCGCGGCCAGTGCGTCTCGCGGGTGGAGCTGCTGGATTCTGTCTGGAACCTGGAGCCGACGCAGACCACCAACATTGTGGATGTCTACGTCAACTACCTGCGCCGCAAGCTCAAGGATCCGCCTCCCGGACAACTGATCCGCACGGTGCGCGG
>JBAVYF010000230.1:0-2857 GCA_049698655.1 Occallatibacter sp.
TCCAGTTCCGTGGACGAACGCGACGGAGCCGTTCTGGCCGGGGAAACGCCTGAATGAATAGATTGCGGTGCGGCCTCATCGAATTCGAGGGCGGCCAACTCCGGGCACACAACCACTTGCCGCGTACCTGCCTGAGCTGCGCGGTTGCCGCGGGAGCGGACCGCGCCGAGGTCCACGCCCACCAGAACTGCGCGTTCCGTGCCTCCCCCTCCGCGACCGATCGCCGTGGTGGAAGGCCAAACGCCTGTCCTGCTCGTCTCAACGGCCAACTTCAGACCGCTCCCCGCCTGCTATCGCTGCTCCCCAACGGCTGGAAGCGCTGACGGCGCTGCGACCGGGGCCGGACCAGAGTCGGAAAACGCGGCAGCTGGACGGTGCTCGCTGTGAAGCACGCCCCGGTTGCTTACCACGGTCGAAATGGCGTGCTTGAAGATCAACTGCTCCTGGCTGTTGTTCTCCAGAAGCACGGAATATTTGTCGAAGGACCGGATCTTTCCGGTGAGCTTGACGCCGCTGACCAGATAGATCGTGATGGGGGTTTTATCCTTGCGAACGGTGTTCAGGTACGTGTCCTGAATGTTTTGTGCCGGCTTGTTCTCCATATGCCGATCTCCTGCTTTCCTAGGGGGGTTGGATGCAAACTGAATAGTGCGCACTCGTACAAACCGGCGGGCGCTGCGCCGGAAGCCCCGGAGCCGCCAAATCCCGCAATGCCTTAACAATATAGGGCTTTACTGACCTTTTCAAGCCTGAGGCGCCGCAATCTCGTCTGCCGGGGCCGATTTCTGCCGTTTATCCGTGTGGCCCGGGCCGCCCCGAACCCTCGCTTTTGAGACCTGGGAAGCCACACTGCTGGTAGCATAATGGTGTGAAAACCGAGCCGATTTCGCCGCAGAACCCTGCCTCAACCGCCCAGCCGGTGCCCATGCCAGTGCCCATGCCAGTGCCCATGTTGGACCTCAAGCGCCAGTATCGCCCCCTCCATCAGGAACTTCTCAGCGCGGTCGGCCATGTGCTTGAGACGCAGCAGTTCATTCTGGGCGAGCCGGTTGCCGCCTTTGAGCGGGCCGCGGCAGTGCAGTTGGGCGTGGCCCACGCCATCGGCTGCTCCTCGGGCACCGACGCCCTCTGGCTCGCGCTCGTCGCCGCCGGCATCCCACCCCACGAACCAGGATCCATTCGCGGGGACCCCGGCATGGCGGTCATCACCACCCCCTTCAGCTTCTTCGCCTCGGTCAGCGCCATCCTCCGCGCCGGGGCGCAGCCGCTGCTGGCCGACATCGAACCCGCCACCTTCAATCTCAGCCCTGTCGCTGTTGAAAAAATTCTCAATGGCCCGCAAGGCGCGGCCGTACGCGCCATTCTGCCCGTCCATCTCTACGGCCAGTGCGCCGATTTCACGGCCTTCACCCGCATCGCAAAAGAGCGCAATCTCAAGCTCATCGAAGACGCCGCCCAGGCCTGGGGAGCGGAATGGTCGAGACCGGACTGGCAGGGCGTGAGCAGCGGGGTCCCCAGCGACAGGTCTTCGTCGCTGGGGTGCAAGGCTGGCAGTCTCGGTGACGCCGCCGCCTTCAGCTTTTATCCCACTAAGAACCTCAGCGCCGCGGGCGACGCCGGCATGGTCACCACCAACTCCGATGAGATCGCCGAGCGCGCCCGCATGTTGCGCCAGCACGGAATGCGCCGCCGCTACCACCACGACGAGATCGGCTGGAACGCGCGCATGGACGGCTTCCAGGGAGCCATCCTCACCGTCAAACTCAAGTACATCGACGGCTGGAATCAGCTCCGCCGCACCGTCGCCCGCCGCTATCACGCGCTCTTTCATGCCGCGGGACTGGTCGAGGCCGGCCCCTATCCGAGCCACGGCGTCGTCCTTCCGCATGAGGTCCCCGGCACCCATCACGTCTGGCATCAGTACGTCATCCGCACCAACCGCCGCGACGGCCTGCGCGCCTTCCTCACCGAGCGCAAGATCGGCTCGGAGATCTACTACCCCGTCCCGCTCCATCTGCAAGCGGCGCTGAAGCCGCTCGGCTACGCAGAAGTCAGCTTCCCCGAGGCCGAGCGCGCCGCCCGCGAAGTCCTCGCCCTGCCCATCTTCCCCGAGCTGCGCGAAGACGAACAGCAAACGGTGGTCTCCGCCATCGCCGAGTTTTTGAGCTGAGGGAGATCAGGGGCTGAAGGCCCCAGCTCCCTCCGTCTTCCGGACCGTTCCCTGAGCGGGATGTTGATTTCGCATCGCAGCCCTATTGAATGGACCTCAGATAGGTGACAAGCTGCCAGCGCTGAGCCTGGGGCAGACTCGACCATGAGGGCATGCCATTGCGCAGGTCGCCCTGGCGCAGAAACCACTCAATGTCACCGTCGGTAGCCGAACGAATCCTTTCGCTGCGCAGAGAGGGGCGCTTGTGGCCGTCGCCCTGCGCGTTGGCCTGGTGGCATTGCTGGCAGTGTTCGCTATAGACAAACGCGCCTGCGGCAGTTGCCGCGGGCTGGCCGGCCAGGGGGTTGGGACGCGCATGATCCTTGGCAGGAACACGCTCCCAATGCGAGGCAGAGACCGCGCCGAGAGCAACCGCAGAGGTGAGCGCAATCAGCAGAACTGCAAGGCTCGGCCGCATCATAGAGCGCCTCCATTGGACGAGTGAAACCACTTTCCCACTTGTTCGAATTCAAAGGCCAGTCCCACGCGATAGACCCTGGCGAGACTTGTATCTGTGAGTCCGAAGCCGGGCGAAAAGCTGAAGCGGACGCCTTTGGGTAACTGCCAGCCAATGAGCGGGGCGATGTAGTGCGAGGTATCGCGCATGGTCAGCGCGGAGGTGTCACCCAGGCCGCCGTAGGCCTCCGC
>JBAVYF010000231.1:0-4440 GCA_049698655.1 Occallatibacter sp.
GGGGAGCAGAGCGCGTTCAAAGGGGCTGAACGCAAGGTGAACCGCGAAAGGACTGGCCTAGCCGGAGCATCATCTCAAAATCAGCTCCTGAGCTAGAACGGGTCAGCTTAGAACGGTTCTTTGTTTCCGCCGCCGCAGAGTTCAACTGCGTGGGTGATAGCCTTGGCCAGCCGGTCCGCGAGCGAGGGGTCGAGAATGGGGAAGGAGTTCACTACATTGTGCGGGCGGCGCACGAGGAGCGCGGTGAGCGTGGGGTTGGTGGAGGTGGTGACGACGTTGGGATTTCCCCCCGATGCGCTTTGTTCCGTGAAGAACTGAGGCTCGGGCTCAATGACCACGTCCAGCACATCCTTGAGGTAAAAGCCCGAGTCCTGGTCGGAGACGATCTGGCTATCGCGCACACCCTTGCCATGGTAGCCAACGTAGCAGGAGGTGGCATCAGTGTGCACGTTGGTTACGGTGTAGGAGTTGGAGTTGGACCAGGTGCTGCCGTTCGTCGTGTCCCGCGCAAAGACGACATAACTGACGGTGCCGAAGTCGCTGATCCGGTCAATGATGAACTTCATGGTTGCTTCGAGCGTGGGGCCTGATGATGCCCCGCTGCCAGCGGGACGGGGTGGCGGAGTGACCTGGGCGAAGAGCGAGGTGGAGGCGAGGGCGAGGAGCAGAGCGGCGTAGAGTCTGGCTGGCTTCATGGTTAGTCTCCGTGCAAAGATTTTTGCATAAGAAAGAGAAGATTGTACAGAAATTTGCGGATCAGAAGAGCTTCATGGGCAGCAGCGCGGGCCACCAGCCGGCGCGCAGGCCAAGGTAGCGCAGAGCCAGACAGGCACCCGCGAGCGCCACCAGCACGAGCAGCATCGCGCCGATCCGGCGCAGGCGCATCTCTACCGCGTCGCGGCGCTGAATGCGGGCTTTGCCCACGTTGGAGGCAAACTCCATCCAACTGCGGTCGTCGTCGAGCATCTGTCCGCTGGCGACATAGGCCTTGAGAAACCGCTCCGTCCAGTCACCCTGGTCCAGACCGACGGCGTCAGCATATCCGCGCACAATGCCTTTGCTGAGGATGCCGCCGGGAAGCAGGCGAAACCTCTCCTGCTCCAGCGCGATCAGGTGCTGCTGGCTGATCTTGGTCACCGCCGTGATTTGTTCCAACGCTATGCCGCGGGACACCCGCTCCATGCGCAGGTCTTCTCCAAAGCTGCCCATCGCTTACCAGAAAACGATCCAAGTACCCTATAAGATTTACCCCTTCACAATAAACCTGGCTGCCTCTTAGGTCAAAGATTATCGGCATCTTTCCCTTTTCTTTTCAGGGTGCTGGGAATTTTTGGATCAAATTGGTCCAGCAATTTTGGGGATGGGAGGACATTTACCGGGCAATCACCTCGAACGAGGGGCTCTACCGTTCCCGGGCATGGTAAGCTGTGGCACGTAGCCCAGGTGAGATGGTTCCCTGCATCGAAATTCATCAAGGGAGACGCAAGATGAAAAGGCAGTTCGCAATTCTGCTTGTGATTCTGATGTTTGGCGTATCGGGCGTGGCGAAAGGGCATCGCTACGATCTGCGGCAGTTCTATGACGGCGCGGCCAAATCCCGCGCGGAGGTGGTGTGGATCTGGCTCGACTTCGACGTGAGCATCACCGGCCTTGACGGCTTGCCCCTCACCAAGCCTCCCAGACCGCAGAACCCGTGCCTGGGCAATCTCCACATTGCGGAGTTGCTGCCCGGCAAGCACCAGATCATGGTGCATTACTACGATCCGAGCTTCGGCGTATATGCCGAGTCCAGCGTGCCGCTGAGCATAGACGGCAAAGCCGGGGAAAATTATCAGGTGAAGGCGAACTACAAGGCACATTTCGTGGGCAAAAGCCTCTGGAATCCGACCATCGAGGCGTTCACTCCCGAGGCCAAGAATGTGAGCAGGGCGGACGAATGCCGTTTCTGACTGCCCAGGGCTGTTACCCTGAAAGCGAGGGTGTTTTAGGCAATTTGCAGCCTTTCGGAGCCGTCTTCGGGAATGAATAAGCTCATCATCGCCAATCTGCTGAACCGCCCGGTGCGCTCGATCATCAGCGTATTTGCGGTGGCTATTGAAGTGGTCATGATCCTGTCGATCGTAGGCATCTTCATGGGCATGCTGAACGACCAGAAGCAGCGCACCAACGGCATCGGCGCGGATTTGGTTGTGCGCCCTTCCAACACCAGCTTCATGAACGGCGTGAGCGGCGCTCCGATGCCGGCCAGGACAGCCGAGGTCTTCCGCCGCATGAATCACGTGGCCGTGGCCTCGCCGGTGATTACCAGCTTCTCGATGGCCAGTTCAGTGGAGGTTCTCTATGGCATCGATTACCCCAGCTACAACGCGCTGAAGCCCTTCACCTGGGTCGCGGGCGGACCGTTTCAAGGGCCCAATGACGTGATCGTCGACGATGTTTTTGCGCGCACCGGCAAGGGCTATCACGTTGAAGACAAGATCAAGATTCTCAATCACGATTTCCGCATTTGCGGAATCGTGGAGAGTGGCAAGGGCGGGCGCAAGCTGGTGCCCATCGAGACCCTGGGCGAGCTGACCGGATCCGACGGCAAAGCTTCGGTCATCTACTTGAGGAGCGACAATGCGGCCAATGAGGATGCGATCCGGCAGGAGATCGCCGCTACCCGAGGGCTTGAAGGCTACAATGTGCAGACCATGGACGACCTGATCTCGCTCTACACGCCGTCGAAGTTTCCCGGCTTCGATCTGGCGTTGAACGTGGTGATCACAATTGCCGTCATCGTGGGTTTCCTGGTGATCTTTCAGACCATGTACACGGCGGTGCTGGAGCGGACGAGGGAGATCGGAATTCTCAAGTCGATGGGCGCCTCCAAGCCCACCATCGTCGGCATGGTGCTGCGCGAGTGCGCGGTGCTGGCCGTTGCCGGTGTGCTGGTGGGCATTGCGGCCACTTTCGGAGTTCAGGCGCTGCTGAGCGTGCGGTTTCCCGCCTTCGCCTTCGAGCTGACCGGCGCCTGGATTGCCAGGGGAGGGGCCATCGCCTTTGCGGGAGCCGTCTGCGGCGCCCTCTACCCGGCCTGGATGGCGGCCCGCAAGGATCCCATCGACGCGCTGGCCTACGAGTAGTCGTACACTGATATGGTTCCAACAGGATTCCCCATGAAGAAATTCGCCATAGGCATCTACGCCGCCGTCACCGTCGCCCTCATGGTCTGGGGCTTCTACCAGGCCATCTATGTCGCCCCCGCAGACAACCGGCTGGGCGGGCAGGGCGAACTTTATCGCATCATTTTCTACCATGTGCCCTCGTTCATGGCCGCCTTCCTCTTCTTTGCCACCAGCTTCGCCGGCTCCATCGGGTTTTTGGCCTTCCGCCGCAAACGCGACGCCTGGGCGCAGATCTCCGACGCCTGGGCCTTGGCCGGCGCCGAGGTCGGCGTTGTCTTCTGTACCGTCGGCCTCATCACCGGCCCCATGTGGGGACGCCGCGCCTGGGGCATCTGGTGGACCTGGGACACGCGGCTGACCACCACCCTGGTTCTCTGGCTCATCTACGTCAGCTACCTGCTGCTGCGCCGCTTTGCCGCCGGCCCGCAAATGCAGACTCTGGCGGCCGTCCTAGGCATCTTCGGCGCCCTCGACGTGCCCATCGTCTACATGTCCACCCGCTGGTGGCGCACCCAGCACCCCGCGCCGGTCTTCGGCGGAGACGCCGACTCCGGCTTCAAGGATCCCAGAATGCTCCACGCCTTCGCCTGGAACATCGTGGCCTGGATGGCTTGGGGCTTGCTCATCCTTGTAGTGCGCTATTACGTCGAGCGCCAGAGCCAGAAAGATGCTGCTCAGGATGTGCAAGACGCCCTGAACGCCTGAACCCGAGCAGAATCTGTTCCTATACGAGGAAAATGATGAGAAAAATCGCAATCGGCCTTATTTTCGCCCTCCCCATCGCCCTCCTCGGTTGGGCTTGCTACCTGATCTTCGCTGCCCCCGCCGAGCCCCCCCTCGACTGGAAGCACCATATGTCAGTCGTCGATCACGATGCTCTTGTAGCTACTCTCGACCACCTGTTCGTTGTCGCCGCCTATGTCATCACCTGGGCCATCCAACTGGGCTACCTGGCTTGGCTGGGTCTGCGCTGGCAGACGCAAAAGCGCGATGCCGCCCGCTCGGCCCATAGCCCGAACTGAATTGTCTCTGCTTTCGCTCTCTATTAGAAATTGCCAATCTGCCAGAAGTCTTCGTCCCAGCGACAGGCCTTCTCGCCAGACAGACGCTACTTCATCGCACTGGCCGGGGGATCACATCCAAGGGCGTTGCCGCCACCGTTACGGGGCGCGCCACCAGCGCCGGGCGGACCAGTTCCGCCGGCCACACATATACCGCCATCCGCCGGGAATAGTACAGCACCGGCTCCTGGTCGGGCAGCCTTATCCCAAGC
>JBAVYF010000232.1:0-13617 GCA_049698655.1 Occallatibacter sp.
CGAGCATGGTGTTCATCACGTCCACAAAGGGCACATGAGAGAGAACGGCGCGGAAAATCTCGGGCCGCAGGTTGACCACCGCGCCCATCAATAAACCTCCGGCGGAGCCGCCCTCGATCGCCACGCGCGTGGGGTCGCCATAACCAGCCGCGGTCAGATGCTCGACGGCGGCGACAAAATCCGTGAAGGTATTGCGCTTGAGCAGCATCTTGCCGGCGTCGTGCCACGTCTTGCCCAGGTCGCCGCCGCCGCGTACGTGCGCATAGGCCATCACCACGCCGCGATCCAGCAGGCTCAGCCGGTTGGAGCTGAAGCCCAGCGGCAGCGAGTAGCCGTAAGAGCCGTAGCCGTAAACGTACATGGGGTTCTGTCCCGGCTCGCGCTTCTCGATCCGATAAACGAGCGACACGGGAACGCGCACGCCATCGGGTGCAGTGGCATGGACGCGCTCACTCGCATAAAGCGTCCGGTCGAAGCCGCCGGGAATCTCCAACTGCTTGAGCAGCGTGGATGCTCCGGTGGCTACGTCGTATTCAAAGACGGAGGTCGGCGTCACCAGCGACTGGTAAGCGTAGCGGAAGGTTGGAGTATCAAAAATCCGATTGACGTGCGGATGCGCGCTGTAGGCAGGCTCGGGAAAACTAATTTCGCCGTCCGGCGTGAACTCGGGACCGTCGCCTTTGAAACGGCCCAAGCGAAGGCGCGGCAGGCCGTCTTCGCGCTCGCAGGCGATGAAGAAATCGGCAAATAGATCGATCTCTTCAATCATCACGCTGTCGCGGTGGGCAATGAGCTCGGTCCAATGCTCGCATCCGGGCGTGGCCACCGGCGCAGTGACCAGACGGAAGTTGCGCCCGCGATCGTTGGTCCGGATGAACCACAGGCCATTGCGATGATCGATGGAGTATTCGTGCTCGTCCTGGCGCGCGCTGATGAGCGTGAAGGCGCCTTCGGGCTCGGCGGCCGGCAGCACCCACGATTCGGTGGTGATGTGACTGGCAGACTCCAACACAATAAACTTGCCGTCGCGGGTGCGTCCTGCGCCCAGGTTGAAGCGCTCGTCGTTCTCTTGGAACACCAATGCATCTTCTGAAGGCTGCGTGCCGCAGGCATGCCGCCAAAGCTGGTACTGGCGCTTCTGCTCCTCGTCCTCGACGGTGTAAAAGAGGGTGCGATTGTCTGCCGCCCAAACGACCGTGCCTGCGCGCTCAACCTTGCCGGCAAGCGTTTCTCCTGTTTCCAGATTTTTGATGTGCAGCGTGTACTGGCGGAAGCCGGTCGTGTCTGTGGTGTAGGCCAGCCAGCAGCCATCGCGGGTGATATCAGTGGCGCCGATGTCGAAGTAAGCGTGGCCCTCGGCCAGTTGGTTGCCGTTAAGGATGACCTGCTCCGGCGTATCGTTCTCCGGCCCGGAAGCAGTCCCGCGCCGGCGGCAGTGGATGGCGTACTGCAATCCCTCCTCCGTGCGCGTGCAGTACCACCAGTCGCCATCGCGGAAGGGAACCGAGACGTCGGTCTGCTTCACATGCGAGAGCATCTCCTGGTAGAGGTCGTCACGCAGGCCGGCAAGCGGGGCCATCACCGCCTCGGCGTAGGCGTTTTCGGCCTCGAGATACGCGGTCACCTCGGGGTTCTGTTTGTCGCGCAGCCAAGCGTAGTCGTCCGTCAGGATTGTGCCATGCAGAGAAGTTTCTTTGTGTTCCTTGCGGGCGATGGGGGGTTGGTGTTGCAGATTCTCGTTCATTTCTTTTCCAGTGTAGTGCAAGGGCAGCTTCTCGCCTCTCTTAGCAGCCATTGCGAGTGAACAGTGAGCGGCTGCCGCACCGCAGGTGCCGTACAATAGAAAGCGATGAAGGGCTTTCGCCGCGCACATTCCGCCGTCTACCCGCTGCTCGTGGCAGCTTGCGTTTCCGTCTTTGCCGTTGCAGCTCTGGCTGAACGAGTTGAGGACCTGCCCCAACCCACCGATTATGTCAGCGACTTTGCCCATGTGCTCTCGCCTGAGGCCATCGCCCGGCTGGACCGCCTCTGCGCCCAGCTTGACCACTCGCAGGCCAACGCGCAGGTGGCCGTGGTCACCATTCGCACGCTGGATGGCGCCGACCCGGCGGAATTTGCCAACGCGCTTGAGGACAAGTGGAAGATGGGCCGGAAGGGCTCTGACCGGGGCGTGCTGGTCTTTCTGGCCGTGGACGACCACAAGTACCGGATCGAGCCAGGCTACGGCCTGGAAGGCATTCTGCCTGACGGCAAAGTCGGCGACATTGGCCGGGAGATGGTCCCCGAGTTGCGCGCCAACGATTATGACGGCGCAGTGACGCTCGCCGTGGGCGAGGTGGCGCAGGTAATCGCCGCAGACGCCAAGGTGACGCTGGACGATCAGCCGGTGATGGCCAGCCAGCCGGTGAGCTATGCACGCCACAGCCAGGTGCTCGGCAAACTGATTATGCTGATCTTTCTGCTGATCTTCTTTGGCGGCTCTTCCATTTTCAGGCTGCTGCTGGGATATGGCCTGTTTTCCAGCGTTATAGGCAGAGGCGGTTTTGGCAGCGGGGGCTTTGGCGGCGGCTTCGGAGGTGGCGGTGGCGGCGGCGGGGGTTTCGGCGGCTTTGGCGGCGGAGGTTTTGGCGGTGGCGGCGCCGGTGGAAGCTGGTAGGTTTTCAAGTTTGATGAAGGGGTTTGCCTGAGGGCGAGCCGGAGGAGAAGAAGACAGCATGAGTAAGGGACTTTGGATTGCACTTGGAGTGATCGGCGTATTGGTCCTGGTTGTTCTGATGGGCTTTAGCAGCTATGTGGGCGCCCGGAACCAGATGGTAGCGAAGGATCAGATGGTAAAAAGCAAGTGGTCGGAGGTGGATGTGCAGTTGGAGCGGCGCGCCGACCTGATTCCCAACCTGGTGGAGACCGTGAAGGGCTTTACCAAGGAAGAGAGCACGGTCTTCGGCGACATCGCCAATGCGCGGGCGGGCATGTTGAACGCGCAGGGCCCACAGGCCAAGATCGCGGCCAACGGGCAACTGGATTCGGCGATTGGACGCTTGCTGCTGCTGACGGAAAACTATCCGCAACTGCGCTCCAGCGATCAGTTCATGCGCCTGCAGGACGAGCTGTCGGGAACCGAGAACCGCATCAGCGTGGCGCGTAAACGCTACAACGACGCGATCCAGGACTACAACACCTTTGTCCTTCAATTTCCGAACAACATCTGGGCAGGCATGGCCGGGTTCCACGAGAACAACGCCTTCTTCGCGGCCCCGGAAAGCGCAAAAACCGCCCCTTCGGTCAAGTTCTAAAGACTCTGCCGGGCCGTTTTTTCAAATTCAAAAAGCCGGCCCCGGAGAATCCTGCGATTCTCCGAGGCCGACCTTATCTGCGATTGCGGGCTATGAACCCGTTGCTCAATTTTGCTTCTTATCCGGCGGGGCGGCAACTTGCAGGTAGTTCTTCACTTCAAAGACGCCGGGAACGCCGTTGGCGCGGATAAAAGCTGTGTCTTTGTCGTTCTGCGTGTCCACCATTCCATACAGCTCCACGTGGCCGTTCTGCACCGAGATACGAATGGGCTTGGCGGGGTCGATGGCGTACCGGTTCAGAGTCGGGAAGCCGTAGACGGCGCGGAAGACCTGCATTCGAATCCGGTTGTCGAACATGGAGACGGGATCGACCTCGATCTCGTCGGCCACGTTCTTGACGCCGGGATAGTAGTTGACCAGGGCGAGGGCGGAGTCTCGGGAAAAATAGGACAGGGCATGGCCGCCGAGGGTGACGGCGCCGTTTTCGACCTCGACGGTGATGGCGTTAAAGGCGTTGCCGTAGAAGACGCGGTCATACACCAGCTTTTCCCGCAGCTTGTTCTCGAGTTCCTGGTCGGAAATGGCGGGTCCGGCGACCTCGATCAGGTCGCGCACCGCGGTGACGCCTCTGGCCTTGCGAACGCGCTTGTCCGCGCTGGCCTTGTATGCGTAGAGGTCCACGGTCCCGGTCAAGGTGGCCGTGCCCTGGTCCACGCTCACCTTTACATTGTGAAATTGTTTCTTGTCCAGCCGGGCCGCGGCGTCGCTGCCCTGGGTGCTGGTTGCCTGCGCGGTTGCGCCGGAGGCCGGGGGCTGAGCCGCAGCCGGGAAACCTTGAGGAAGGCCCAAAAGGGTTCCTGCGAGTGTGGCCGTCACGAACGCGGTCCGGGTTGTACGCATCGTCCTTGTCATTTTCACACTCCTCCTCATTCGTGCATCATAACTGTCGCGGCCGGGTCGCCGCTTATCTGATTTTGACGTAAATTTCGAGGAAAAGTTGCGAATTCGTGGGGCGAAAAGGACGATATATCAGTGCAGTCCCTCGACGGTGGTTGGTACAATCCCTCTTCAAAATGCAGGACTTGCGACTCCCGTCGCTGGAAATTGGCTACTGCCAGTCCCAGTCATGGAAGTTTTACTCCTAATTCTTCATTGCGTTGCAAGACGAGCCGTCCGGCTTGGTTTCCACATCGCTTTTGCCCCGCGACACAGAGCGAATGATAAACAGTGGCCTGCCTTTTCCCTGGATGAATGAGCGTCCTACATATTCTCCAATAAGCCCCAGGGCAAACAGATTGATCGCCGAAAACATGAGTTGAATGAAGAGTAGGATTGCCCATTCCGGAACTGCATGGAGAAACAGAAACGCGTAAACTGCCCAGCCAAGAAAACAAGCCGCAGCTACGCCTGCCGCGCCGCCTAAATAGAACAGGAATCGCAGAGGCGCAGAAGCGAATCCAGTGATGGCGTCCATGGCCAGGCCCACCATGCCGCTGACACTGTATTTCGTCTTGCCCGCGAATCTGGAGTCGCGATGATAATCCACCGCGACCTGATGAAAGCCGACCCAGGTTACCATACCCCTGATAAATCGGTGAGGCTCGGGCATCTGCCGCAATACATCGGCGACTCGCCGACTCATCACGCGGAAATCGCCTGTATCAACGGGCACCTCGGTCTTGGACAACCGGCGAAGAAACCGGTAGAAGAGTCCGGCGGTCATTCGCTTGAAGCGGCTTTCGCCTACCCGCGAGATGCGCCTGGCGTAGGCGACATCGGCGCCAGCATCCATCGCCGCCATCATCTCCGGCAATAACTCCGGGGGATCCTGCAAATCGGAGTCGATCAGGAGCACTCTCTCGCCCTGGGCGATTTCCAGTCCTGCTGACAGGGCCAATTGGTGCCCATGATTTCGGGATAAGTCGACGATAACAATATTCGGATCGGTGTTCTGTATCTCGATAAGATGCTCCAAGGTCCGATCCGTGGAGCCGTCATTAACAAATATCAACTCATAGGGTTTATTCACCTCTACCAGAACGCGCCGCATGCGGCTGTGAAACTCGTGAATGCATTCTTCTTCGTTGTGACAGGGAGCAATTACGCTGACATATATATCCTGGCCAGACTGGTCATATTTTCCGCGGTCGCTAGCTTGATCTTTCGCCACAAATCTTCTCCTTGCCTCTCCAACTCTATTGCCTCTATGCAATCCTGGTTGGGTTTCAGAGCGGATTCAGGCCGCGCCGATCTTCATTATTATAATGTGAACATGCCGACATCTGCTGGTCACATCGTGCGAGCGGGACAAAAGGGCTCGTCCCGCTGGTTGCTTCCCATCATCATTCTTGCTGCGTTTGCCATCCGCCTGGTGGTGGTCTGTTTCACCTATCGCGACCTGCCCGACGCAGATAAATACTACGAGCAGTTCGGCTGGGAGATGGGCTGGATCGCGCGCGCGCTGGCCAGCGGTCATGGATTCAGTTCGCCGTACTACCCCTTGAGCGGACCTACCGCCATCGAGTCGCCGCTCTATCCAGGCCTTCTCGCTGTTGTCTTCAAGCTCTTCGGCATCTACTCGCTGACCTCGGGATTCATCATCCTCTCCATCAACAGCCTGCTCAGCGCCCTCACCTGCATCCCGGTCTACTTCAGCGCCAAATATTCTCTCGGCGCACGCGGCGCTTGGGTTGCGGCCTGGGTCTGGGCCTTTTATCCCTTTGCCATCTACTTTTCCGCCGGGCGCGTCTGGGAGTATGCCCTGACCGGCCTGCTGTTTGCCACCTGCTTCTGCATTGCGCAGCGCATTCATCACACCAAGAATCTCTTTGCCTGGCTGGGCTGGGGCGCGCTCTGCGGCCTTACTGCGCTCTCCAATCCCGCGGTGCTCTCCTCGATTCCGTTTCTACTCTTGCTGGCGCTCTACAAGGTGCGCCGTTCCGGCGGCCGCTGGCTGGTGAACGGTGCGCTCACCACGGTTGCGGTAATCGCCGTCCTCACCCCGTGGACAGTGCGCAACTACCAACTCCTCGGCGTCCTCTGCCCGATCCGCGACAACATCTGGCTGGAGTTTTATGCCGACGACTTCGGCAATGCTCCCATGGATACATCCTCGCCGCCAAGCGCGGACGGACGACCCTACCCGGCCAGCAGTCCGGTGGAGTTGCGCAAATATCTCGCCATGGGCGAAACGGCCTATCTGGCGGAAAAGCACGCCCTGTCCATCGATGATTTCAGACATCGTCCGCACTATTCTTTTTTAGTTCATAAGACATTACGCCGCATTGTCTATTACTGGACGGGGTACTGGAGTTTCTCCGCCGAAGAGCTGCGGGCACAGCCATACGCGCCGGCAAACTGTTTTTACGTCAGTTGCATTACGCTGCTGATGCTGCGCGGCATTCGCCGCTTCTGGAGCCAGAACCGCGCCGCCCTCTGGCCCTACCTGGTGCTCATCGGCATCTTTCCGCTGACCTATTACCTAACCAAACCGATTATGGATTATCGTCAGGCGATCGAGCCGGCCGTCGTTGTCCTTGTGGTTTCCGGCGTGCTGCCGTGGAGACGCATCCAACCGCGCCGCTTCACTCACTGGGTCGGCGCGGAACGCGCGCTGGAGCCGGAATTCGCCTCAAGCGCGCCTGCTGCATAGGCGGGTGGCTCGGTTCCGGGGCGCAGGCGCAGGAATACCAGCGCGCCTGGCACCCGGCAGCAAGTTAGCGGAAACGGCGGGTGGCCTTGAGAACCACCGAGAAAACGCCGGACTCGTCGCGCGCCAACTGCAGAGTGATATGGCGGTTGACGGCGACTTCGGCCTGGATCAACTGCTGTGCGGTGGTGTTGACGTTGGTGGCGTAAGTGAGGGTGACGTTGGTGCCCAACTGCTCTTCGACGATGATGCGGGAGGTGGAGTTTCCCAAGGCGCCGAGGTAGTTGGGGTCCACCTTGACGGAGCCAGCGCCGAAGAGCTTTTGCACGCGAGAGCTGACGGTGGCGTTGAGTGCGCCGCCGAGCAGGGCGTCGGTGGTGGGGTTGGAGCCCGCAGCCTCCTGCTGCTGAGTGTAGAGGCGCTGCTGGTTCCCGGTCCGGCCCAGGGCCAGCAGGGCCACCACATCGGCCTCCGGCAGAGGTGGATCGGAGCGATAGGTGACGGCCAGTTTGTCCGGAGTTCCGTGCAGGCTGAGGTTAATGTCGTAGTCCTCGACGCGGGCGGTGGCGTTCAGGTCGATGAAGGGTTGAATGCGGACCGGGTTGGTAAAGTAGATGTCGCCGCGCTGCAACTCGTAGCGGGTTCCGGCGAGGATGGCGCTACCCTCGGTGATGGAGACGCGGCCCAGCAGCGAGGGCGAAGCCACGGTGCCGCGCAGGCGCAGATCGACGTTGCCGGCCAGCTTGGCGTAGGCGTTCTGGAAGTTCAACTGCGGCGATGAAGTGAAGTGTATGTCCAGGCGTATGTGATTGGACGGAGCGTCCGGGGACGCGATGGTCTCGACAGCGTTGGCCTGGGCAGCCAGCGCCACAATGTCCAAGTCGGGGCTTACCGTGAAGCGGGTGAGGAGCACGTCGCCCGAGAGCAGCAGATTATTCTGCGGCCCTTGCAGGCGCAGCGAGGCGTCAGCCAGCGAGCTGACCCCCTGCGGGTAGCGGATGCGAATTCCACTTCCGGTTGCCGTCAGGTCGGCATAGATTCCGTGCTGGTAGGTCAGATAACCGGTTACGCTGAGCAGGCCGCCGCCGGTCATGGCCGTCAACGACTTGACCTCCAGCCGGTTCTGGTTGAACTCCAGCGTTCCGTGCAACTGGCTCAGGCCGTTGGGCACGTCTTCCAGGGAGAGCGCCGCGTCCTGGAAATCGATGCGGCCCCTCAGGTTGGGATTCATCAGCGGACCGTGCGCCTCCACCTGGAAGGTAGTGTTTCCACTGGCGGTCAGGTCGGGATCCAGCGTCTCGGCCACTTTCAAATTGATGGCGCCGCTGGCAACAAAGTCCAGTTGATGATTACCCTTGAGCGAGAGGCTGCCCTGTGCGCGCAGATCGGTCTGCTCGCCGATTACGTGCAAAGGGTCGAGATGGAGGATGGCATGGTCGAGCGTGAGATGGGCGCCGCCCTCGCTTTTCAGATGAACGCCGGAGACCGTCACCGCCAGCTCCTCAAGCCGTGCCTCGCCACGCAGATCAGAGAGCCGCGCCAAAGGCCCCTCGATGGTGACCGTTCCAGCCAGCGCGGACTCGCCGCTGATGCCGTTGATGTGAGCCATTTTAAAGAGCGTGCCGATGTTCAATCGCGAAAAATCAATTCTGGCCTGGGTGGGATAGTCGCCGCTGAGCGCCGTCTGGCCGTGTGCGGTGAAGTCGGCAGCCTCCATCCGAGATGTCAGCTCGTAAGTGACGGAGCGGTTGGCGGTGTGCGCCGTCAGTTCCAGGCTGCCGAGGGATTCTCCGTTCAGCGTAAGGCTGGGCAAGGTGGCGTGGGCTTCAAGGCGCGGATCGTCGAGCGTCCCCGAGCCCAGGACGGTAAATCCCAGCTTGCCGGCCACGGTCAGGCCGTGGTTGCGCAGAGCTTGGATGCGGGCCACATTGATTCCCTCGCCCTTGGCGTCCAGTTGGAAGCGTCGGGATTGGAGGTTATAGCTGCCTGTGGCGGCAATCTTGCCGGCGTCGTCGCTCACCGTGACCGAAGTCAGGTTGATGATCTGATTGGCGATATTGCCCTGCGCCCGGATGCGGTCCACTGGCTCGCCGTAGACGCTGCCTTTGTCCAGCTCGACCCATCCGGAGCCGGCCAGCGCATGGATGGGTCCGTCAAGTTGAAGCTGTGCCCCCAGCAAGCCGGTCAAGGGCAGGTTCTGTCCGGTGAACGGGCGCAGGTCGTCCAGGCCGATCTGGCCGGCGCGCAGCCGGAGATGAAGCAGAGAATTGGCGTCGAAGAACGGAATGGGTGCTGGACCGTGCGTAGTGCTCTGTGCAACTGCGGCCAAGCTGCCACTGAGGGTAATCTCGGCGTTTCCGCGACGAAGCAGGCCGTGGGTGATGTCAATGCGGGATGCCGAGTAGCTGCCGGCGGCCTCGACCGCATCCAGATGGATGAATTGAGGTGGAGCAGGCTGCTGTTGAGCGGAGTTGGCGCTCAGGCTCGCAGGCACTTCAACATTCAGTTGCGTGGCCTTCAAGTTGCCGGCAATACGCGGATCGACGAGTGAGCCTGTCCATGTTCCGTGAAAATCAGCCTGGCCGTTGAGTGCGATAGGCAGGGCGGCTGCGCCGGATCTGCCGTTGCGCGTCAATCCCAGATCGCGCAGGACGGTGTCGAATTCGCCCAGGTTGCCGGTGTGGAAATCGACCGTAAGCGCGGAGGGACTGGCCATCGGGTACGCGCCCAGATGGCCGTGGGCCTCCAGATGGCTGGAAGGCAAATCGAGCTTCAGCCTGCGCAGATCGACCGCGCCGTCACGGTGTGTATAAGTGGCGTCGACGAGGCCGCCGGCGGAAACTTTTCCCTGGGCAGCCCGTGCCGGAGGAGTGAGGCTCAGCAAGGCGTCCACGGAAAGGGTGCGATTGTCGCCGTTGATCCAGAGTGCGTTGGCAGGACCGCTTACGCGGGTGTCAAAGCCGAGATGCTGAAAGAGCGGGTCGCACAGCATCTCCAGCAGCGTGTCCAGGGCAACGTCTTTGAATTGAGCCGTTACCTTTCCGTTGACGGGAAGGGTGATTGCATCGGAGGGCTGCGGCGGCTTTGCAAGGAGAGTGGGCTGGGAGCGGGCGTTGCGGGATTTACCGGTGGCCGTTCCGGCTGGCCGCAGGGTGGCCGCTCCGGGAAGCGTTCGCAGCCAATGCGCCAGTGCAAGGTTGCCCTCAATCTGGCCGCCCTGGCGCAGACGGACAAGGATCGATGTAATCAGCAACTGCTCAGGGTCGGCATGAACGCGCGCATCGAGTCCCACGCCCGTGGCCACGACACCGGTCCCGATGTAAGAACCATTCTCGACGTGGACGCTGCCATCAACGCGAAAGATACCTGCTTGTCCGGACCCATTGAGATCCAAATGGGCAATGCCTTCCGGCGCAAAAGGGTAGCCTGTGATGGGGTCGAGCAAGCGCATGTCCAACTCGCCCACGGCCCTGGCCTGCCAGCGGGGATGAGCAAAGTCATCGAGGGAGCCGGAAATATCAAGTGTCCGGTCCTTGATGCCGTGTCCGCTTGCGGTGATGCGCAGGGAGCGCAGAGTTGCAGTGTTGCGTGTCAGCTCCAGCGTGGCCTGGAGAAACCCCTGAACCGGCGGCGCCTTGCCCGGCTTGGACGAAGCGCCGCGCGCGAGGTTCAGATCGCGGACTCCGGCCTCGATGCGATAGGACTCCTGGCCTCCCAACTGTTCGCCAGAAGAACGGCGCAAGAATGGGACACCGGGCACATAAACCATGCGCAGGGAGAGATCGCTGGCGGTGAAGTCGAGCGGGATGTGCCGGTTCTGGAAGTCGAAGACCGCGGCGCGGTTCTCATAATCCAGAACTCCCTGCTCCACTGCCACGTGACGGGCCTTCAGATCGAAGAATCTGTCGAGCGCGGGCTTTTCCGGCTTTCTCGGCTTGCGGGGTTGCGGCTGGTTGGTCGAGCCGTCGGGGTAGACGATTAGATGGAGCTGGGGCCGGAAGATTTCTAGATCGCGCAACGGAAAGCGTGGAATCCAGAAACCCAGCATGTTGAACCGCGCACGCACGCGCTCGACCCGTGCGTAGGGCGCCTCGCCGGGGGCTTCGAGGCCGTGGATGACCACCCCGTCCGCCTCGGCCTCCAAACTGAGCAGACGCCAATGGAAGGAGGCGATTTCGACGCGCCCGCCAGTGGCAGTCTCCAGTTGATGCACCATCTGCCTGCGGACAAAGTTCTCAAAACTAGCGGAACTCGCCCACAGGTAAAGTCCAACGGCGGTGAGCGCCAGCAGAATTGCCGCACCGGCCATCGTAAGAGGAAGATGGCGCAGGAAGAAGCGGCGCAAACGGCTCGGCCGGGGCGGCTCGGCCGGTGCTATCGGCTCAGACGCGGCGGGCTCAGGAGTCACGGCTGGAACTGGAGGCGTGGATTCGGGCTCGCTCATGCGCCTCCTTTCCCTGGCCCGCCCTGGGTTTCAGGGGCTTCGAGCGCCGGGTCGAGCACTTCAACGTCGCCCTGCTTGCGCAGATTTCTGAGCCAGTCGTCGAACAGCACGTTCACTTGGCGCTCCAGCAGAATCTCCTCAATGCGCGGGGCCACCTTATCCAGCGGAGGAATCGGTTCTCCCGGCGCGTACTGCGGCAGCAGGGTTTGGCGATAGTAGGTCTCGATCTCCTCTGGATTGATGCGAATCCCTTGCCGGAAGCGGAGTTCGATGAAGCGTAGGATCTGAACGCGGAAGCGGAGATAGGTCTCGACCCGCTCCGGCGTTAGCCCGTGAGTGGCCAAAAACACCTTCCATCCTGCCTCCGAGGCGCAGTTGAGCCGAACACAAGCGGGCAATTCCTTGCGAATCTCCGCCAGACGGGCATCAACCTCGGCCTGCGAAGGCTCCGCCGCCTGCGCGTCCTCCTGGCGAATCTGCTGTTGGATGAGCGCGCGGCTGATCAACTGCTCCAGTGCGCGCTTGGGGGTGAGTACGCCGAGTCCGGCTTGGCCGGGATCCAGTACCGCCAGCCGCATCTCGTCGTTCAGGTCGCTAGCCAGGATGGCTTGGTTGTTGACCACGGCCACCACCCTGTCGAGCACCACGGCGTTGGCGGGCTGAGCTACCTGGGCGGGGTTCTGAGCAAGGCCTCGAGCCAGTCCGAAAGTTGCTTCCAAGGCGGCCATGCACACCGCCATAGTCCAAACGCAGACGGGTCCGAGCTTGCTCTTGAGCCGAATTTGGGTCTGGTTGCGCATCAGAAGGTCTGTCCCAGGCTGAAGAAGAAGTTGAAGTGGTTGCCTTCGCCCACGTGCGGGTCAGACCCCGGCTGCGGGAGCGAGTAGTTGTAAATTACCGGGTAAATGGGTGGATTCAGGTTATAGCTGAAGTCCAGACGGATAGGCCCGACTGGCGTATGGTAGCGCAATCCCAGCCCCGGCGCATGGGAGAAGTAATTGAAGCTGCATGTCCCTTGCTGGCCGGTAGAGGTTTTAGGGCCGGCAGGAATGTAACTACTGGGATCCCCGACGGTGGCAACATTCTTGCAGTTGTCGCGGAGGGGTTGGCGAATCCGGAGAGCGCTGGCCCAGGCATCGCCCGCGTTGGTGAAGACGTTGCCCATATCGTGGAAGAGTACGAAGCTGACCGTGTTGCCCAGCCAGGGAAGCGTGGGCGGCGGCATGCGCAACTCGGTGCTGTTGATGAGCGCCCCCGCCCCGCCGATCGGGTAGCCCGTCTCCGGATCGCGCGGTCCGGCAGAGTTCGGGCCGAAGCTCCGCAACGAGGTAGCCCCGCCGGCGTAGAGCCGCTCGGGCAAGGGAATCAGCTCGTCCGCGAGTTTGCCAAAGGCGCGCTCCTGGCCGTAACGAGTGTTGCGGGCTAGTACAAACCGGCCCTTATCGAATCGGTAATAACTCGAATTCGACAGATCCAGGCGGTTGAAGTTGGCCTGGGCGCCGAATCGGTCTCCGGAGAGAAAATCCTGGAAGCTGGTGTAAGTACCGCGATGCGCATCCAAAGGCGAGTCGCGCGTATCGCGAATCCACGTCAGCGACGGACCCGCCACGCGCACCGCCGTGGACAACAGTGCGATCTCGCCGGGGGCGACCTGTAGACTGTCCGCCTCCACCTTGACCCGGCGGAAGTTGAATTCGTAGACGAAGGTGTTGGCTTTGGAGAGTCGCGACCACGGCGAATTTCCACCCCCGCGACGAAGGCCTGTCGCTGGGGACCCCGGATTGAAGTGTTCGGTCCAGCGCACCCCGGTTTCCAGCTTGGAGGCGACGTAAGTGCTCACGTCCAGGCTGTTGGCGTAGCCGCCGGAAAAGGTGAGGCCAAAGTTCCGGTTGCCCTCAAAGTGCGGGTTCTGGAACAACAAATTGATCTTCTGCTCCAGCAATCCGTATGTAGCGCGCAGCGAGACCGATTGCTCGCGGCCGAAGAGATTGTTGCGGGTAATGTCGGCTAGGACACGGGGGCTGACGCCGGTCTTGCCGTTGGGGCTGCAACTGGCGCCGCTGGCGATGATGCCGCCGCAGTTGAACCGCGGAGTTCCGGTCTGCGCCTCGAGACCAAAGCCATAGGTCAGAACCCAGCGCCGCGCCTCCACAGCCTGCAACAGCACGGTCTTGGTTGTCTCTCCCCCGGTAGGATTCTCGATGGCCGTATCGACCTCGTTGAAGAGGGCA
>JBAVYF010000233.1:0-10390 GCA_049698655.1 Occallatibacter sp.
TCCCTATCCGATTCGTATCGATCATTCCCTGTGAATCTAGGCTCTTGATAGCACTATCCCACAGATCCATATTAAAAGCTGCTTCTGCAATTCCGTCAAAGCCTTGGTATCCTGGATAGCCCTTCGGAAAATACTCTTCTTCTTGCTGCGTGGGAGCCAGTGTTTCATCCTTCATCTGGCCTGTGCCTAAGTAAAGAATCCCGGCATTTGCAATGGGCTGCGGGGCAAACGACGGGAATATCCCGTTGCTGCAAGCAAAATAGTTCCCAAAGGGTTTCGTTTGAATGACCAGGGGATACTTCATCCCTTTGACATATCCTGGTGGAACGAGAAGCAGGCCCGTAGCGTTAAACCCTGTTACCGTCTTCCAGTGAATCTCTTTTGGCTGCGCGAGTGACAGATTGTCAAAGCTTGGATTCAGCTTTGCAAATATCTGCACGTCCTTTTGACCGCTCCGATATAGAAACAATTCTGGCGGTGTCATCGTGTCGTCGTATTCGCCGATTACGTTCTCGCCATCTGTTGCCACTTCTATGCCAATATGTAGTGGAATCTCGAAGGATGCTCTCTCCTTCCATTGGTCCCTGTCGTGTACAAACTGGGTAATTACATTCATTCCCGAAGTTCGCACGAATAGATCGCCTCGCTTGTTCCAACACAATGGAGGCTCCCATGGATATGACAACTTCGACACCACTTGCTCCACCTTGCCGTTGCTTGGTTGAACCCAAAATAGGCGCGAGCTGCTTGAGTGCCCTATATGATGGCTTATGACATCCTCGTGTTCCAGGTCGCTACCGATAGGAGAACAACTGACGACTACAAATGACTTGCTATCCGGCGACCAAAGAGGCGCGCTTGCAACCCACGGCGTTTTTATAGGAACGGTAGTTTGACCCGATGCCATGTCATACAATACGAGAAGGCGAAATACCTGGATAACTCCCGATTGGTTTCTAAGTTGCATAAATCCGCTTTTGCCCCATTCGTCCGGCATTTCCTGCGCAAAGTCCATATACGTCACCAGAAGCGTCCGCCCATCGGGTGATAGTACTGGATTGAGAGGCCCGTTCGAAGCATAAGTCAGCCCCGGCAGAGGACGCCTGCTCAGTGGCGAGGTAACAATGATGGCCTTCGACTTGCTCCAACCTGCAGGCCTCCGGATGCTCGCAAACAATTCCTCTTTAGGCCACGACGCATCGGCAAATTGCTGGAATGGAATCAAATATCCGCTGGCGTTGTCGCCATGAGTAGGTTTGCCGTTTGTACCTCCTGCGTTCGGCATAGCGATTGCGAAAACGACAGTATTGCCATCCTCGCTTAAGCTATATTCCGCAATGTCGCCATCTGTCTCGAACAGGACCTTGTGATTGCCGTTCTCAACATCAACTTCCTCAATCATCCGGCGCCCATCCTCTCTTATGAGAGCCGTCATGTGCTTCCCGTCGGCCATCCATCTTATTCCCGACATATCACCAACGAGAATTGGCTTTCCAGAGTTGCTGCTGTCTTCAGGAAAACGCTTGATGTAAAGTTCAATGTCATTTTTGTTTGTGCCGATATTTGGGGCTTTTACTGGATATGCTACCTTGGTCCCATCGCGACTAATTACAATACTGCTGCGCCAGGATAGGTCGTCATGGAACACTTCCCTTACCGTCACGCAGTCGCTCGCCGTAATCGCCCGCTTTGTCTCCGCATATACGCTGATGCCGCTGCAGATCAGCAGCATACAGAGCGTCCTGATTGTGAACTTCACTTGACCCCCTCCCGCATTCCGGTCGAGCGCGCATGCTCCAGCCCAATGAGCATGAAACGTCGCAAGCCGTGCGATCGTCTGTTTTGTCTAAAACAAGAATTTAAGCGCGAATTGCATTGATCGCGGACCGCCTTGCTGATATTGCGGTGCAACCGTGCCAAGGCTCTGATTCAACATCTTTGTTGCCTGGCCAAATAAGACATCGGTCAGATACGGATCCACATAGCCGAAGTTCGGATGGTTAAGAATGTTAAAGGTCTCGGCACGGAATTGAAGGGCAAGTTGATCATGCAAATGGAACTCGCGCCTGGCTGCAAGATTCACCTGTGCTGCTCCAAAACCACGCGCGAAATTACGCGGAGCGGTTCCTGGATTGTCAGGATTTGACGGCAGTTGAAAAGCTGCGGGATTTAATGCTCGTCCTCCCGGATACTGAGACCCATGCAGATAGATCTGTTCGCCCGAAAGCAGGTCCACGTTGCCATAATATGTATTTCCGGTGGCAGGATCGACAATGAGGTTGCCCTGGAGTGTGATGGGGAACCCAGTTCGCGCGCTCACTCGTCCATCCAGTCCCCAGCCATTCAGCAGCATCCCTTTTACTTGTGATCCAGCCACAGTCGGCAGATCCCAACTTAGTCCTCCCGAGAGGTTTTGCCTTAAATCGAAATCGGCATTGCCGCGCGTAAACGGCAATGCCTCATAATCGGAGCCGAAGTCGATGGCGTGTGACCAGGTATATGAAGCAATGCCCTGGAGTCCATGGCTTAGCGTGCGCTGAAACTTAGCCTGCAGCGCCTGGTAATTTGACGTTAGCCCGCCTTGCAAATAGACGACTGTTCCAAAGTTCGGGTTAAGCGATGCGAGAGACAGTTCCTGCTCTCCAGATAAACGCCTGCCATTCGCGCCCACATACGAAAGCGTCACGGTCTGATTTCTTGCAATGGCCTGTTCAAGGCTTACGTTCCATTGGAGCGTGTAGGGCGCTTGCAGATGGGTTGGAAACGCATACGCCGTGCTGCTTGTGTACGGAGGCGTCGCAGACGGAGAGAACTCTAACTGTTCGCTTGTGATCGGGAATGGAACCCCGAAGTAAAGTTGATAGGCAAAACTGCCGACGCCGTTGAATGCCTGGGCCGCCTGTTGGTTATTCGTGTCATAGAAGACGCCGCCGCCTGTACGTATGACTGTCTCCCATCCCGCCCGTGTGCGAGCAACCCACGCTACTCCCAGACGAGGCGCAAAGTTATACCAGCTTGTCTTCCATAATGGTGTGCCTTGAGGCGCCAAAGTCAACGAGCTTGGATCATAAATGCTGCCGAGGAGAGTGTACGCATCATTCCCGTGCGCATCGGTTGGAGGAGGGTTTACCTCCCATCGTAACCCTAGAGAGAGTACGACCTTGGGAGTAAGCTTCCACTCGTCCTGCGCAAATAGAGCTATGTCGTTAAAAATAGGAGACACATTAACATACTTGGCAATATATAGTTCATCCATGCTATTATTAAGCACCGAATCAGGACTGGAAAATACTCCTTCTGCCACTACACCCGGGTCAATCGATATCCCTTTGATTCTCCGGTAGTTGAGGCCGAACTTCAATTGGTGATGCCCTGACAGCATACTTACGGTCTCAACAATATTCCACTGGCGACTCTTATTTCCTCCAGCTGTAAGAGAAAGTGCAGAAAGCCCTATACCCGAAAACTCCATAAGAAATGTTGGAGCGGGATTTGCGTAGGAACCTACACCAGTTAGATCGGCCAAATTGACCGGCGAGGCGCCGCCAAAGTTGTCCATAGATGCTGCAGTGGTTGCATCGTTGCGCGAATAACCGATCCTGGTTTCGCTGGCGACTGCGTTCGTAATCTGAATAGAGGAACCTAGCGTATAAGTTTGTGTATTTGAGCTGAACTTTGTAACAGTAGAGAGTAATCGCGTGTCAGTATAACTTGGCGTGTCGCCAAAGCGAAAAAAGAGGGAGACCTTGGGCGTAATAACCTTATCGAGTCTTATTGTGGTCGAGTCGATACGGCTAGGTGTCGAATATGATTTCGTAAATTCAGCTAAACTAGGGGCTGCTGCAGTCCCATAGTCGAAGCCATTTTGTACAGGAAAAGCGTTCAGGATTGGCTGAAGAGCCAGCGGCGCCTGTTCGCGCATAAAGTCATCTGGAACATATTGAAGGCTTGCAGCTTGAGGCTGCGTCAAAAGGAGCCCTTCATAGGAAGCAAGAAAGAACGATCTGTTGCGACCGTCATAGAGCCTTGGAATCCTGACAGGACCTCCTAGGGTTCCTCCGAAGTCGTTCTGCCGCAAGGCGGCGATTGGTGTTCCGTAGTGATCATTGAACCAGTCATTCGCATCGAAGTAGTTGTTCCGCAGATAATCAAATGTACTTCCATGAAAGTTATTGGTCCCTGATCTGGTTACGAAGGACAATTGTCCGCCCGGAGAATTGCCATACTCCGCCGAGTAGGTGGAGCTTTCTATCCTAAACTCTCGTAGCGCGTCGACTGAGATCAGACTTTGCGTTGTGCCGAGAATTGTTGATCCTGGTACCGATCCGCTATTGGCTGCGCTTAAAGCTCCAAAACCAACGCCAGATGTTGTATTCGCAGACACACCGTCAACGGTGTAGTAGTTGGATTCTGTTCGCTGGCCATTCACGCTGAAGTCGCCATTGCCGCCGATGGACTGGCCCGACTGCGGGCTCTGAGTCACGACACCAGGCGTCATGGAGATGAGATCCTGAAAGCTGCGTCCGTTGAGTGGCATGTTAGCGACAAACTTCTGATCGACAACGGTGCTCACCGACGCATCTGTCGTATTGATTTGTAGACCACTGCCATCAACGGTAATTGTCTGATTTTCTGTTCCGACCTTCAGTTGAAAACCTAGATTGGCGTTCTGTGCAACGTTGAGCGTCACATTTTCGGTGACGAGCGTCTGAAAGCCCTTAGCCTCCACAGTGATGCGGTAATGACCAGGTTGTAGAGCTGGCGCTGTGTATTCTCCCTGCGCATTGGTTTGGACGGGGCGAGAGACGCCGGTGTCCCGATTGACGATGAGTACACTCGCGTTTGGCAGCACAGCGCCCGTGCTGTCCGTGACGAGACCAGACAATTGAGCTGTCTCGGTCTGCGCATTGAGTTGCAGAGCGCAGACGAGGAAGATGCAAAGCAAACTCGCAGTAAAAGTCAAGAAACTAGCAATGCGTGGCCTCATGATAGTTTGTTCCTCTCCATTCAGAATTGTTTGTGTGTCTGTTGATCCAGAACCTGAAGCTCGGCTTGTAGCTGGGTGAGTGTTGTACGCAACCCGACCTCTATGGTTTCCGGATCGTCTTTTTCTTCTGCGGCGGAACCGGTTAAGAGCGCTGCCACAGATTCACCTATTGTTTCCACCGAGGAATGCACCCGGTGGACGTGACTGCGCCAATCGCCAGCGCTTTCTGATGTTTTAGGGGGAGGGAGCCTCGATGGCGCCGTATTCGCTGCGGCGGTATTCGATGAAGACGACAGCACTTGGCCAAGCTGGCTCTGCAAGCGGCTGACATCCTCGCGCAGTGCGGAGATGTGATCGGAGAGCAGCCTTTGCAACTGCTGTTGCGCTCCATTATCGAGCAAAGCAATTTGCTCCGGCGTGTAGCGGTCGGCCAGCCGGTTCAACGCCCAGGCACGTGCGGATGCACTTTGGCACAACGCAAGCGACTGGTTGACGTACTCCGTGCGCTGATCGCCGTCCGGGAATCTCTGTTTGAGTTGCCCTTCCAGGAGAGGTGGGTTGGCTGTGGCAACGGTGGTTGGGTTAGCCGGATTCGAGTTGGGTGCCGCGTTGCCGGGCTGCGGCTGGACAGCCGCCTGCGCTATGGTCTTGACGCGCAGTTCGGTATATGGGATCCCCGCCAGGGCTGCGGTAATTTGCCGTTTACGAGCCTCGTCGGCCGCAACCCCATCCACCTGCACCCGGCCGTCCGCCCCTTGCTGGACGGTAATCTGTTCGCCCAGGTCCGCGCCGATGCCATGCAGAGCGGCCTGCACCTGCAATTCAGAAACCGCGAGTTGAGCGGCATCTGGCAGTGCAGTGCGTAAGGAAAGGTTTGCGGATGTGGCTGGAAGGCCCAGCGGTTCTGTGGAGGCGGGCGCGCCGAAAATGTCCGGGGCGAGTGTCGAGAAGCTGACGACTTCATAGGAGAGTTCGGCAATTTCGATTTGCGTGTTGTCCCGGAGGTGCAGGTCCTCAGCAACCGGATGGTAGTCATCGGCGCGGACCGTGATAGATGCCTCCGCAACCGGCCCGGAGTTGGTGGTTGTGTCGAGCTTGAGCAGTCCACCGCTCAGTTGCGTGACCGTATCTCGCTTTTCCTCGATTCCATCCCGCCAACTGCTATATATCTGCGGCGAGAGAGGTTCGTCCCAGCTAAAGGACGATTGGCGGAAGGCGCTTTCCACGGCCAACTCTTCACCCGCATTCACGTCAGTGCGATGGACTTGGCGTTTGCGTACAGCATCGCGGTAGACGGTTCGCATCACTTTGCGGCCATTGATCTCGATGCTCAGCTTCTGAATCACTACCGGCTGGTCGACTCCCATGGGAGTGCCGGCCTCGGCAACAGAGGCCCGACGCAGTAGTTCATTTGCCGAGACAGCCGGAGCCTTCTGGAAGAGATAGAACAAGGGCGCGGCAAGGACTATGAGCAGGACCGCCGTGATCCAGACCATGCGCGTTGCAGGAAGCGACTGTGAAAACTGGGTGATGGCTCTTCGCCAAATCCAGAACAAAGATGGGCGGCCCAGTTCCTCGGCCAATTCATCCAGGCGGGCCATGAACAGAGGCTTTCCAGAGGGGGGAGGGGGCATATGTGGGGCCAGGAAAGCGTCCTGGTAGTCGGCGAAATCGGCGGTGCTACGCGCCAGCGCATCTCGCCGCGCACGACACGACCAGCAGGAGTCCACGTGGGTCTTTGCCTGCTCTCTCCCCGGAGGCGACAGTTCACCATCCAGAAGAAGCAAGAGTCCTTCCTCGGTCAGATGGCCGTCGCGCAAGAGAGGCTCGCGTGACCCCGCTTCGAGGTCATCACGTCGATTCTTCATGAATACTCCTTCGCCAATTTGGCGATTGCATGGCGCAATGATCCAGATACCGTTGCGGTAGTAACACCGAGGATCTCCGCGATTTCCCGATAGCGGAAACCTTCCACACGGAGGTGGACACAATCCCGCTGCAGCCGGGTTAGTTCGGTAAGCGCCTTATGGACACGGTTCATGCGCTCTTTGTGGAGAAGTTGCTCTTCAGCGCTGGATGCAGTATCGGAAGCAGATTGGCTCAGGTGTTGCCAAACTTCCGGTGTGGTCTCGACGAGATGGCGACGGCTCTTGCGGTAGTTCAGAGACTGGTTGCGAGCGACTTGATAGATCCAGCTACGAAGGTTTTCATCGCTGCCACCAGCATGAAGATTGCGATAGAGACGCAGGAACGTCTCCTGCACGACGTCTTCCACCTCATGCGATACCAACCCAATGCAAAGCAGATAACGGTAGAGCGGCACCCTGAACTCTTCGTACAGCCGCGCAACTCGCTCTTCGAGACGCACAGTCCCCCGGTCCTCCGATCCCAGAGAAGCCGCATTGAGTCGCAGGCTCGTGAGGCCGATGGCCGTGTCGTCCTGGCCGTAAAACAGCATGGCCAGATCGAAGTACCCGCCGGCAGCAACGGCCCGACTTGTAGACTGCGCAAGCGATCGCATGAATCTCGCCTATACAAGAGTCTGGCCTAGTTGCATATAAAACAACTGGACCCCCTGTTTTGTGACAAGACGGACGAAGGTTTTTCTCAGAAACCGAAGATTTTTCGGGTTGGGAAGCTAGCACCGACATAGCTGTGGACAGGCATTATCGGCGGTAACGCCTTTCGTTGTAGTTATATACGGGGATATTCCGGCTGAATTGGCAGCCCCTGATAGGTCCCTTGCCCTTGAACCTCGAAGGGTACCCAATACCCCAAAAGCGGCCACTCCTGTGACCACCGACTCTGGCAGTCCAAATCAGCCAACAGTTCAAAACCGGCCAACGGGTGACTGCCGACTTTTGGCTGGCAGCGGCTTCGCCGGAGCAGAGCGCCAACTGCTCCGTGGGTGAGCGTGTCGTCGGTCCAAGATGATAGTGACCACTGATTCGATCAAAAAGCACTCTGGGGTTGACCCGCTTATCAATGCATTCGGCCATCGAATGCAGTGGGTCGGGCATCGGCAACCTGTTCCGGCACCCTGAATATCCGCTCTCAAGACATGAGTCTGAAACGTTCCCCGGAATCGGGGCTCGCTTGCCGGAAGGCGACGACAGTCCTGCTATCGACCATGCTTGTATTAAAGCGATATGGCGTCTATGCCGTCTCTGGTCACTCGCCACCTGGGCACAACCCTGCAGAAGAAGCATCGCTGCGCGCACCGGACATTTCGATCGGCAGGATCTGGTTCTTTGATTCTTCTAGGGGTCAAAATCTCCCGCCGCCTCAGTTTATTGGTGCTTTGCTCTGGTTCTGCTCCTGGAGCTTGCGCAGTTCACGCCAGCGGGCGTACTGCTCTGCTTTGACCGGATCAGGATCTTCGAACCCTTGAAGCCAGAAGCGAAACCAATCTACATTTCCACCTTGCGCCGCTAGACGTATCGTGGGGTCAGCAAGGACATGCTCGTCAGTATTGAGAACGATGAGATCTACAGGTTTGTGCATCGCTTCGAGAAGCGCATAAGGCTCCCACATTCCCGCTACAACATGCTCGGTAACAACGCGCAGTGGAGCTGTCACCTTATCGAGATTGAATTCTGGGCTAAATTTCATCCATCCTGCGAGACCTGATCCAAACGGTTCCGAACCGATGACCGCTAGTTCGTCATTAGTGTAGGTGCGGCTGGGGCCAATGGACAGCAAGTAATCCATGTACCCAAATGTCACGCCATCAGCAATTGAGGCTGCCTTAAAGTGTATTTTGCTCGTGATCAGTGCTTCGAGAACATAGTACACGGTCCGGCTAAATCCTATAATGCCCACTCGAGAGGAATCGACCAGGCCATGCTTTGATAGTGTTTCGACCGCACTCTCATATCCTTCAACATTGCAGGGACCTTCTTGTGGCGTGCTCCTGCCGGCACAGTCCTGGACCTGGAGAACCATAATGCCAGCAGAGGCCAGTTCCTGTGCAACAAAAGCGGTTGGATATCCCCCACTTGGAACATAGGAATTTACGTTAAAGCCGTGATTTTGGATGACCAACGGATACTTCACATTGGGACGATATCCAACCGGCTTATAAAGAACCCCTTGCCATTTTCGGCCGCTTTTGTCCTTCCAATTGTAGAGCTCCGGATCACCAAAGGCTATATTTTTCAATTGTGGATTTGGATCGAGGATTACTCTCGACTTTTTGCTTACCGTGTCCGCTGCGATGAGAGCCGGCGGATCTTTGAAGGTCTCTCTGACTTTCACTGCGAGTGTGTTACCGCCCTGTACGCCCGATTTTGCTTCTTCGAGGTGCCATATGCCGCTGCTCGATCGGGCATAGACTGTGCTTGTTGGAATATTTTTATCGTAGGAAATTCCATTGAGTATCACTCGGTTGTCCTCACCCAGAGCAAAGGACACATGATTTATAAGCCCATAACCAGCTTCAAAACCATGGGCGAGATTTTGTTTTAAGGGTCTCACGCATTCTGTATCCCCAGACGCTATGCGTACTACGCTCACACATGGCCTCGAATCGCCTAGACCCGGCTTCGCATCAAATACCCCCGGCAAAAGAATGCTGGTTCCATCATCTGACCAGGCGGGTGAGGCGTATGTTTCCCACCAGCCAGTTCGCACCGAAGCCGGACCATTTGCCAAAGCCGTAACACTCCCGTCGGATAGCGCAATCCGTACCCACTTGCCAACATATGACCAGCCATCTAAAGCGGCGCTCAGGTCTTGGTGATGCGCCCTTAGCCGATAGGCACTATTCGGGTAGGGAGGAGGAAAGCGTTTCTCCCATGCTACGGGTATATCCTCGACAGCTTGTATGGTCGCTAACATCCGCCCGTCGGGTGAAAGAGTCATAAATTGGTTTCCGTCGCTATAGAGATTGATTGGTCCCCCGGTGGCAGGATCTATGACCGGTCTTGGTTGTCCCCCAATTGCAGCCCACAAGTCGCCGCGCTGTATAATGTGAGAATAGAATTCAGGATATGCGACCTCTTGGAAGTAATCGCCGGTTCCCACTCGATATGCTGCCTTCAACGCATCCTGCAGCCTAGCCAAGGTCTGGTGACTCGCGACGGTAAATACGTAATGAGACTGATCGCGAATATCGAAACCGAGCACGTCGTCGCCTTCTGCACTGAGCGGAATCACCTCATGGGAGCCTATGCTGGCCAAATATAATCGGTGGTGGTACTGATCCGCCTGAAGCACAAATGCGAACCCGCTTTCGTCCGCTACCCACTTCACTTGAGAGACGCGGTCAGAACTCCCACCTGCGTCTTTAACCACTTTCTCAAAGCTCCATATAGGCTCACTTTTCTGCTCAGAATTGGATGTGTTGACAGCGGCCCGGATTGCCTTCATATCGTAAATCCGGAACGTCTCATGCATCATCCC
>JBAVYF010000234.1:0-4803 GCA_049698655.1 Occallatibacter sp.
TGCCTGCGTTGATCAGGTCGGCGTCCACTTCTTCCTCGCGGGGAAACGGCCCCATGCCGAGCAGGCCGTTTTCCGACTGCAAGACCACCGTCATGCCCGCGGGAATATAGCTGGCGACCAGGGTGGGAATGCCGATTCCCAGATTGACGTAGAAGCCCTCGCGCAACTCTTTAGCGGCCCGTTCGGCCATCTGATGACGTGTCCAGGCCACTGGTCTATCCCTCCCGCGTGGTCTTTCTTTCAATCCGCTTTTCAGGATTGGGATTATGCACCAGGCGATGAACGAAGATGCCCGGCGTGTGAATCTCGTCGGGATCGATCTCTCCCGGCTCGACGACTATCTCAGCTTCAGCCACGGTGATCTTTCCGCAGGTGGCGGCGCTGGGGTTGAAGTTGCGCGCGGTGCGCCGGTAGACGAGGTTGCCGTGGAGATCGGCCTTCCAGGCTTTCACCAGCGCCAGATCGGCAACGATGCCGTGTTCCAGAATGTAAGTAACTCCGTCGAACTCCTTGTGCTCTTTGCCTTCGGCGACGAGGGTGCCCACTCCGGTTCGAGTGTAGAAGCCGGGGATGCCGGCGCCGCCAGCGCGCATGCGCTCGGCCAGAGTGCCCTGCGGGCTGAACTCCACTTCCAACTCTTCGGCGAGAAACTGCCGCTCGAACTCGGCGTTCTCGCCCACATAGCTGGAGATCATCTTTTTGACCTGCCGGGATTCAAGCAGCAACCCAAGTCCATAGCCGTCAACTCCCGCATTGTTGCTTGCGATGGTCAGGTTGCGAACCCCGCTGTCGCGCAGGGCGACGATCAGCGCCTCGGGAATGCCGCAAAGGCCAAAGCCCCCAATCGCCAACAGCATCCCGTCGCGCACAATGCCGTCCAGCGCGGCGCGCGCATCCGGCCACAACTTGGTCATCGAGGATTTGTTCTCCGTTTTACGTTCTGCCATGCGTCGAAATCGCTCTCCAGGGAAGCGCTTAGAACCATCCTAAGCACCGCGAAGGAAGATGCGCAATATCTTTGATCGGTTTGCAGCTCCGCACCCCGTGCTGGAGGTTCGCGGGCGGGGACATCTCACTTTTTGCGCCCTCCGGCGAGGCGGACGCCAAGATGCGGCGACCGACCAGAGTCGAGAGGACGATCGCGGTGGAGGTGGTAATGAAGGACTTGGGACAGCCTGGCGAGTGAGATGGCCTGTTGGCAACTACTGCGGCCTGATTCCTGTAAACCAGAAAACTCCATGCACTGCGAAAATGCTTTATGACTGTATTACCGGCAAGCGAACAATGGCGCGTGCGCCGTCGCCGTCGTCGCGGTTGAGCAGGCGGATCTCGCCGCCGTGGGCGCGGGCGATTTGCTGGGCCAGCGCCAGGCCCACGCCGCTGCCCGTCGGTTTGGTGGTATAGAACGGCACAAACAGATTCTCGGTGTTGGCGATGCCCAGGCCGCGGTCCTCGATAGTGACCGTCGCGGACTCATCGGCAAGCTGCCAGCTTGCGCGCACCGGCTGCGCTCCGTTGGCCAGCGACGCATCCACGGCGTTGGCCAGCAGGTTGATAAACATCTGCTCCAACTGGTCTGGGTCCGCGTAAAGGACGACCGGGGGGCCGGGATCGAGCTGAACCGGCACCCGCTGCTCCAGCAGCACAACGCGCTCCATCAGGGCCGTGAGCGGCACCGGCCTCAACTGCGGAGGGGGCAACTGGGCAAGCTGCCGATAGGACTGCACAAAGCGATGCAGCGCGTCGGCGCGGCTCTCGATCACGCCCAGGCCGCGGCGAAAGTCGTGCACGGTGGCGCCGTCCTCCATCTGTTCCGCGCGCGCCAGCAGGCTGCCGGCAATGGACTTGATGGGCGCCAGCGAGTTCGATAGCTCGTGGCCAAGGACGCGAATCAGCCGCTTCCACGCCATTTGTTCCTCTTCCTGGAGCGGCAAGCTCACGTCGGCCAGAAGCAGCATCGTGTGAGGCGCGCCATCCTGGCGAAAGGCCGCCTTTCTCAGCAGCCAGCGCGAGGTTTTCGTGCCGAAAGAGTGAATCGTCTGATCCGGCGCGGCAAGCAGGCTTTCGAGATTCAGTTCGCGCGCGCTACGGCCGAAGCAGCGGGAATGAGGCATTCCCAGCAACCGCGAGCCGGCGTCGTTGACCAATTGCAGCCGATTATCGCGGTCAAAAGCAAACAGAGGCGTGTGCATCACTTCAAGAATGCGCGCCAGCAGAGCCGTGGCTTCGAGCGACCGGACCCTCTGCTTTTGCAGCAGGTCTGCGAGGGCGTTTACCTCCCAGGCCAGTTCGCTGAACGCATCCTGATTTCCACCTTCGCGTGAGCCGGCGCCGCGCGCGCGGAAAGAGTAATCGCCCTCGCGCAGCGATGAGACAACATTTGAAAGTGTTTGCAAGGGACGCACGATGCTGTCAATCAGCGCGGACGCCACCAGCGCAAGGTAAAGCAACAGGCAGCCGCCGAGCAGCAGAGCCGGCGCGAGAGAAATTTGTTGCCAGTAAAAAAGAAGGCCGGCAAAGGCCAGTGCGGGCAGAGTCAGCAAAAAACAGAGCAATCGCGCCCGGCGGACGGCCGAGCGGCGGCGGCGGCGCGCTCTCTTCTCATAGCCCATATTTTTCGATGCGGCGATAGAGCGCGGAGCGGCTGAGTCCGAGAGACTCCGCGGCCTGCGAGATGTTGCCGTCGCAGCGGCGCAGAACCTTGCGGATGAGCAGTGCCTCGACCTCGTCGATGCTCATGTTTTCAAACGACTGGGTGGACGAGCGCGCGGCGGCGATGGCCAGATCTGCGGGCTCAATCTCGTCGCCGCGGCAGAGCAGCACGGCGCGCTCCACGGTGTGTTCCAGCTCGCGCACGTTGCCCGGCCAATCATACTGCATCATCTGTTGCATGGCGGCTGGCGAAAAGCTGTTGACCTGCTTGCGATAACGGGCGCGGTTGCGGCCCAGAAAGTGCTGTGCCAAAAGCGAAATGTCCTCGCGCCGGTCACGCAGCGCGGGCAGGTGAATCTCGACCGTGTTGATGCGGAAGAGCAGATCCTCGCGGAAGTTGCCGGCTTTGGCCTCCTCGTGCAGCTCAGAATTGGTGGCGGAGAGAATCCTCACATCGACGCGCCGGGTTTGCGATGAGCCCACGCGCTCCAGTTCACCGGTCTCCAGGACGCGCAGCAGCTTGGCCTGCTGGCGCAGGGGAACATTGGCGATCTCGTCCAAAAACAGTGTCCCGCCGTTGGCCAGCTCGAACCGTCCGATGCGGTCAGTGCGCGCATCGGTGAAGGCGCCTTTGACGTGGCCGAAGATCTCGCTCTCGAAAGTGCCCTCGGGCAGTCCGCCGGCGTTCACGGCCACCAGCGCCATGCGCGCGCGGGGCGAGGCGGCGTGCAGCAGGCGGGCCACAATCTCTTTGCCGGTCCCGTGCTCCCCGGTGATGAGCACATTGGCGTCCGAAGGCCCGACCTGCGCAATCAGCTCCAGCACCCCCCGCATGGAGGGCGCTCCGGCCACAAACTCCGGCATGCCTTCGGCGCGGAGCAAACGGTTTTCCAGTTCCAACTGGCGCGCGCGGCGCAGTGCCTGATGCAACTCGGCGTGAACGCGAACGAGCGAGAGCAATCGCTCGTTCTCCCATGGCTTCTGAAGAAAATCGCGGGCGCCGCGTTTGATGCTTTCGACGGCCAGATCAATGTTGCCCCAGGCGGTCATCACGATCACCGGCAGGCGCGCGTCGAACTCATGGATACGGGCCAGCAGGTCGAGGCCCTCCTGGCCTGAGGTGGTGTCGCGCGTGTAGTTGAGATCGATAAGCAGCACATCGTAATCGCGGTGACCCAGCGCCTCCAGCAGCGACTGCGGCGAGCGCACACAGTCCACGTCGATGCCCTGAGGATGGAGCAGCAGTTCAACAGCCTCGAGAATATGCGGCTGATCGTCTGCAACTAATACCCGAATTGGCTCTTCCTTACCTGAGATGGTTCGCCTCCACCGTGCCGGTTTGGGCATCTGAGATCGAGATGCCGTACCCTTCGAGGACGCTGCCGGTGGCGCGCCGAATCTCGATGCGCGCTTTTTCGTAGGCGGTCTCAGCCGCCACTAGCGCCGACTCGGCCAATGCCAGGTCATGCTCGGCCGTGAGCGTCTGCTGGTTCGATCCTGCCCCCAGCTTCTGCTCCTTCTGCATGATATCCAGCGTGCGTTGCGCCAGGTCCCGGGCTTTGCGGGCCGCCTCCACGCGGCTGGCCCCTTGTTCCAAAGCATAGCGCGCGCTGCGCACCTCGATGCGAATTTGTTTCTTCAGCTCCTCCAAATATACCTGCGATTGCCGGTACTCAAGCTCGGTCCGATCCTGTTCAGCCTTGGCGGCACGGTTGCGCAGCGGGACGCTCAACTGAAATCCCACCTGGTACTCCGGCGATGAGCCGTTCAAAGCGTTTTCCAGCGTGCCGCCATACCCGCCCGGCGCCACGATCTTGCTCCCCTGATTCGCAACGCCTCCAGCCCCAGTTCCGTTGTATAAACCGTACAAGCTGAGCGAAGGTAACAATGCGTTGCGCGCCGTTTTGCGGCTCAATTCGCTGTTTTGTTCAAACAGCGTCGACTCCTGCAACTCCGGGCGGTTCTGCAGCGCGGCGGCAATCATATCCTGCACCGGTTCAGAGATAGCCTCAACCTGGCCGCCAATTTTGTCCACCGGAACCACCGGCATCTCCTCCAGAATCGGATCGTCGAGCGAACGGGTGATGGCGTTTTTCATATATAGCTCCTGCAACTCCAGGTTCGTTCGAGCTATAGTCAGATCCTGCTCCC
>JBAVYF010000235.1:0-5111 GCA_049698655.1 Occallatibacter sp.
CAACAAATATCTGGCCCTGCATGACGCGTTGACCGGATTGCCGAACCGCCGTCTCTTCCATGACCGCATGGACAGCGCTCTTGAGCGCTCGCGCCGTTCCGGAACCGAAATGGCGGTTCTGGTCATCGACCTGGATGATTTCAAGCTGGTGAACGATACGATGGGCCATCACGTGGGCGATCTGGTGTTGCAGCATGTCGCATCGGCCTTTGCCCAGCGAGTCCGCCGCTCCGACACCGTATCTCGAACCGGGGGAGACGAGTTCTCAGTGATTCTCGAGGAGCCTACAAATCGCGAGGATGCCGAGCATGTGGGTAGTATATTGAAGCAACTGCTCAATGATCCGCTCGATCTGGAGGATCATAAAGTGCGCGTCTGCGCCAGTATCGGCATCGCCATCTTTCCCGAGGACGCGGCCGACGCTGAGTCATTGTGCATAGCGGCAGACCTCCGCATGTACGACGCGAAGCGCCACTCCCGTAGAGCTGCTCAGGAGAAGGTTCCTGGCAGATGGGAAACGCAGTCCAATCTGGAATCAGAGATTCATGCGTAGCTGCGGCTATAGCGAAACCAGAGTAGCTGTACCCAGAGGCACGACTGCCAAGTGGCTTTTTCCTCAACGGGGTCCCCAGCGATGGGTCTTAGTCGCTGGGGTGTAAGTAAAAGCCACCTTGTACAACCTTCGCAAGGGCACGTTTACTCTGGTTTCGCTCTGACGTAATCAGGTGTGCCTTCATCGTGTGGATTTTGGCGACGAATTTCGCCGCTGCTCTCACCCCCAGCAAACAGAAAGGCCCGGAGAGCATCCGGGCCTTTTTGTTTATTTTCAAGACTCAAGATTTACGGTTTACTGCGCCGCGGTCACCACGACAACAAGTTCCTCTTTTCCGCCCAGCGAAAATTGCACGGGCACTACGCGCGCCGAATTCGCGCCAGCATCAAAATCTCGCTCGATCCTACCGCCAGTAGCGCCCTGAATCACGATATGCATCCTCGATGAAACTGGAGGAACGGATTTCGGGTTCGCTTTTTGCGCACGGTTGGCAGTTTGGCCGCCTGCATTCGGCGAAGCAATGGGAGCAAAACTCAGTGTGTAGTTTCCTTTTGGCCAGAGGCCGAAGTTGGCTTTCCCCTCGTCATTCGTCGTCCGCGCCGCACATCCCCCGCCGGGATTATGCCCCAGCTTCACATCGATCCCCTTCAATGGCGCGCCCGCCAGAGCGCTCTGCACACACAGAACACAGAATACAGCTACCAAAATCAATCGAAAACTTGTCTTCATGCGACTCTCCTTGCCTTGTTTTAAACGTGCTTCAAGGTATTGCAGATGGTACTACAACAGGCTCAGGACAGAAAAAGACCTGGAGTAGGTCTCCAGGCCTTTTCTTTCTTTCAGGTTCGCTCAAGCAGCGATTTATTGGCCGCCGCCCGGACCGCGTCCTCCGCCAGGCCCACCGGGACGACGACGGCGGCGGCGGGACTTGTTGTTAGCCCCGGCGCCCACCGGACGGCCCGCGCCTGTTGACTGCGCGGCTGGAACCGGAGCACCCTCGACGCGGTTGAAGTTCGGCTCGTTTTCCTCATCGAACTCCTCGCCACCCTCCTCGTCGAAGTCGTCTCCGCCTTCGATCAGGATGGTGCTCTGGTTCGATTTGGGCTGGCGCTCATCGAACTCATTGCGCGGCCGCGACGGTGCGGCAGGAGAGGCTACAGACTCAGAGGCGGATAACTCCACCTCTTCGGCTTCAACCGGAGCCGGCGCCGACTGGCCCAGCTTGGCGCGCTGCTCCTTGATGAGGGCCTTGCGGCTGAGCTTGATCCGATTGCCCTCGATGGCCAGAACCTTGACCATCACCTGATCGCCCTCGCGCAGCTCGTCCTTCACTTCTTTCACGCGATGTTCGGCGATCTCGGAGATGTGCAACAGGCCGTCGGTGCCGGGGAACAGTTCGACAAACGCGCCAAACTCGGCCAGCCGCACCACCTTGCCCAGATAAATCTTGCCAATCTCCGGGACGGCGGTGAGGTTGCCGATCATTTCCAGCGCCTTCTTCAGGCCGTCGGCGTCGCAAGAGGCAACGTTGACCCGGCCGGTGTCGTCCACATCGATCTTGGCGCCGGTCTGTTCGATGATGCTGCGGATGGTTGCTCCGCCCTTCCCGATAAGATCGCGAATCTTGTCGGTGGGGATCATCACGGTTTCGATCCGGGGCGCATAGGCAGAGCGCTCGGTGCGCGGTCCGTCCAGCACCGCGTCCATCTTGTCCAGCAGGAAGAGCCGGCCCCTGCGCGCCTGCTCCATCGCCTGGGAGAGGATGGCGTGGGTCAGGCCGCCGATCTTGATGTCCATCTGCAGTGCGGTGATGCCCTTGCGCGTGCCGGCCACCTTGAAGTCCATATCGCCGTAGTGGTCCTCCGCGCCGGCAATATCGGTCAGGATGGCGTAGTCGTCGCCCTCCTTGACCAGGCCCATGGCCACGCCGGCCACCGCGCCCTTGAGAGCAATGCCGGAGTCAAACAGCGCCAGGCTGGCGCCGCAGACCGTGGCCATTGACGAAGATCCGTTGGACTCCAAAATATCCGAGACAATGCGGATGGTGTAAGGCGACTCTTCCGCTGTGGGCAGAACCGCGGTGATAGCGCGCTCGGCAAGTGCTCCGTGGCCAATCTCACGCCGTCCCGTGCCGCCCATGCGGCCCGTCTCGCCCACGCAGAAGGGCGGGAAGTTGTAGTGGAGCATGAAGGGCTTCTTCTTCTCGCCTTCATAGCTCTCCAGCCGCTGGCCGTCGTCGGTGGTCCCCAGCGTGGCCGTGACCAAAGCCTGCGTCTCGCCGCGGGTAAACAGCGCCGAGCCATGTACACGGGGCAGAACGCTGGTCTCGATTGTGATTTGACGAATCTCATCGAAGGCGCGGCGATCGGGTCGGATTCGCTCCTTGGTCACCTGCTCGCGGAAGACGCGCTCCCTCAGGTGCTCATAGTAGTGGGCCAGCTTCTTCTTGGCGGCGGGATCGTCGGCAGGCAATTCTGCCGCCAGCTCATCCTTGATCTCCTTGATCAACGTTTGGCTTTCCAGCTTGGCGTGCGTCTTGGTGTCCAGCGCGTCCTTGAGCCGGTCTTCGATCTTGGCCTTCAACTCAGCGTAGTAAGCCTCGTCGAACTCCGGCGCGGTAAAGGCCCGCTTGGGCTTGCCGGCCACGGCCACCAAATCGTCAATGGCCGCAACGATCTTCTTGATCTCCGTGTGGCCAAACTCGATGGCCGCCAGGATGACATCTTCAGACTCTTCCTTGGCGCCCGACTCGATCATCACGATGCCGTCCTTGTGGCCAACGACCATGATGTTGACCGTTGTAGCAGCGCGCTCCGAGTAGGTGGGGTTGACGACGAACTGGCCATCCACTCGACCCACGCGCACCGCGCCGACGGTGGCGCTGAAAGGAATGTCGGAGAGAGCCAAGGCACAGGCAGAGGCGTTGATGCCCACCACGTCGGGGTCGTTCTCCTTGTCGGCGGAGAAGACCAGCGCGATCAGCTGCGTCTCATTGCGAAATCCATCGGGGAAGAGCGGGCGCAAGGGACGGTCGATCTGGCGGCAGGTCAGCACTTCTTTTTCGCTGGGCCGGCCTTCGCGCTTGATAAAGCCGCCGGGAATGCGTCCGCCGGCGTAGGTGTACTCGCGGTAGTCCACCGTGAGGGGGAAAAAGTCGATGCCTTCCCTGGGCTCGGGAGAGGCTACGGCAGTGGCTAGTACCACGGTTTCGCCCGTGGTCACCAGTGCGGCGCCTGAGGCCTGCTTGGCCATGCGCCCGGTCTCAAAGACCAACCGCTTGCCACCGGCAAGCTCAACGGCTACTTCATGCTTAGACATAGAGTCCTCATTTCATTGTGTTCGCTTGGGAAACTTGTGTTTGGATTACACCGGAAGTCAAGGGAAAGTCGGCCAATGACGGAGCCAGGCAGATCGTGGAAAATCGCTGTTTTGTATCAGGGCACGACTTCAGTCGTGCCGCAAACGTTCCAAAATCAGCTCGGGCTTTAGCCCCGGAAAAATGCGTTTCGGAGTGCGCGGTCTGTACTGTCAGGAACGCGCACAGCCCATAGCTGTGCGCCGTCCCTGGCAGCGGGTCGAGTTCGCAAGGTACACCATGGCCCCAGGTCCTGCGTAGAACGGGGGCCGTGACCAAGTTCCGGTCTGGGCGCTTCCGGGTCAATGTCGTTGGCTTTCTGGCTACTTGCGGATACCGAGTTTGCCGATGACGTCGCGGTAACGATCGGTATCATGCGTCTTCAGGTAGTCCAGAAGGCGGCGGCGCTTGCTGACCAACTGCAAAAGGCCGCGCCGGGAAGCGTGGTCCTTCGTATGCGTCTTGAAGTGATCGGTCAGTTCGCTGATGCGCGCACTCAGTATCGCGATCTGGACCTCCGGCGAACCGGTGTCCGTATCATGGGTGCGGAAGCTCTCAATCAGGGTTGTTTTCTTGGCGGTCGCCAGCACGGCGTTTGTTACTCCTCTTGTCTTCTCAGTCCACTCTTCAAGTGTCTACTGTGAGATTACCATGAATGAGTTGTCCGCGTCATGCGTGTAGCGCCGGTCTCCTGACCGGGGTCCCCACGGACAGGTCTTCGTCCGTGGGGTGGGTGGCCGGCTGTCGTGTGGGCGTCCCCGCCCGCACTCGTGCTCACCGCGCCCCAAACCGGAATAGCCGGTTGTCGAATTGCTCCTTGCCGGCAGCGGTCCATCACCCGCGCCGGAGGCGCAATGGTTGTTAGCCCCGCGCTTCAGCGTGGGGTTGGCGAAACCAACAATTCATCTGGAGCCCCGTAGGGGCGGCGCGAAACTCAACGCGCGCCAAATTTGAACAGCCGATTGTCGAACCGCTCTCGAATCACCTCGGCAACCTGCACCTGTTTGGCATCGGGATGTTCGGGATTCAACAGGTAATTCCAGGTCTGCGGCACAATGGCCGAGGGCACACGCGCCAGCGCAGTCTCACTCGACGCCATCCACGCATCCCCGATCGTGCGCGTAAATTCCGGACGCTCCTTCCAATCGGTAGGGGCAATCGCGTTCAGCGGCTTAATTGCCAACTCATCGGGAACCGAGACCT
>JBAVYF010000236.1:0-9048 GCA_049698655.1 Occallatibacter sp.
ACGCCACCATCGGCGGCTATGCCCACGAGAGCGGCCGTAGCGTGATCATCGTGGTGAACAAGTGGGACTTAGTGACCACGGGCCGCACCGATGGCAAACCGCCGGCCGACCGGGAGATTTTCGAAGAGCAGTTGCGCACGGTGCTCAAGTATCTGAACTACGCGCCGGTGATCTTTCTCTCCGCCCTGGAAGGGACGGGTCCCGAAGCGAAAAAGATGCTGCGCGTTCTGCATGAGGTTGTGGCCGTAGCAGCCGAGCGGCGCAAGCGGGTTTCGACCGGGCAGATGAACCGTTTTCTGGACAAGATCGACTTCCAGCGCGCCCCCGTGCCGATGGCTAAACGTATTCGTATCTTCTACATGACGCAAGCCGCCGTGGCCCCGCCCACCTTTGTGCTGTTCACCGACCGGGAGATCAAGCTGCACTTCAGCTTCGAGCGCTTCCTGGAAAACCAGATCCGCGAGGCCTTCGGGTTCAAGGGGACTCCGATCTGGTTTAAGGTGCGGACGCGGAATGAGAAAAAGGGCGAGTAGGGCGGGACAGTACAGATCAGAAATCAGCGATCCCAAAACCAAAAAATGGTGCGCTATAGGTTATCGGTTTTTGGAAAATGTGAAGCTATAGCGCACCGGTTTTGGGTAAATGGTGCGCTGGCGCTGCGCGGGTTTTCGGACACCGTGAAGGTCGAGGTCACCGGGAATCGGACCAATGGCGCAGATGCCCTCATTCGTTGTTTTGGAGATGCGACAGAAGGAATGGCGAATATCTCTGACCAACCTGGTCAGGAGGAGTTTTTCGGGGAAATTCCTGACTGTGCAAGAATGGGTAGGGTTAGTTCTCCCGGTTGAGAATCGTGGTCTCCCATATCTGGCGCGATGAGACTGCGCCAGATATGGGAGACCCATTCATTTGTGGTCAGTCAGACCTGAGCCACCTGCTAAAATCGGGTACAAAGTGCTAATCTATGGATGGTTGGGCCAGTAAATTACTGCAAATCTATAGTTCTTCATTGATTATATGGAAGTTGAGGGTGCGGCCTCATTCTTTCCGCACAAATCCCCACACAACACGAATAGACAGGCACAAGGCAGAAATACGTTGAGCAATTCAGTTTTTCTAGGAGGAGAATCATGGAACAGTCGAAGGGAGATTTCAAACGGGAGTACCTGTGGTAGCTGAGCATTCCGCGGGTGCAGCTTTTGGCGCTGGCGAATGCGGTACCTGAGGAAGAATACGGCTGGAAACCGGCGGAGGATGCGCGCAGCTTCTCCGCGGTGCTGGTGCACATTGCGGCGGGCAACATGATGCTGCTTTGCCGGGCAGGGGTGAGCGCGCCGGAGGTGGCGGAGATATGCGGCGCCGTGGAGAGCGATTCTCCGGCGCAATGGGTGGCGCTGATTCGCAGGAATCTTGAACTGGAGAGAAGTGTGACGGGGAAGGCCGCGGTGCGCGCTCTCATCGAGCGGTCGTTCGCGACGGTGGAGCGCTGCTTTAACGCGGAGACGGAAGAGGAGCTGGGAAAGGCGGCGAATTTCTTTGGCGAGCAGACGACACAGCGCAGATTGTTTCTGCGGATGCTGGCGCATTCGCACGAGCACATGGGGCAGGCGATTGCGTACGTGCGTTGCATGGGGATGAAGGCGCCGTGGCCCGATCCGCTGAAGAACCTTGACCGGATTGCGGCGGGGAACTAGCCGTTCAGGCGGGCGGCGCTTGCGCGCCATGAGGTTTGTCGATTCCCACCCTTTCGCACAGAACGCGAAAGGATGGGGCACCCGGCACGCCTAGATGTTTACTTGGTGTAATCGACACTATTAATGCTTTAAAAAACCCCGCAAATCCTTGAACGTGCTCTGGACGATTGCAACACCAGCAAGTACCGCCTTCGTCGCCTTGACGACGGCCTCCGTGTGCTCGGTTGAGCGAACCACTTGGTATTCCTCAGCAGGCAAGTTCGACACCATGATCGGTAAGATGGATTTCAACACCTGTAGCCATGCTTCCACAACATCTTTACAGTCAAACTTTATCGAATCTGCCTTAAGTTCGAAGCCTCTCGGCTCCGTCAGTTTCGATCCCGCAATTTCTTCCCGTAGCCCGCCAACCGCAAAAATCAAAAACTGCTTTGAGGCGGGGAAATCTAGCAGGCGAAGCTGCTGCTTCTCGATCTCCGTCATGCTATCAGATTCTGATTTTGCCTTCAATTCTTGTTTCAATGCATCGTAGGCCCACCCGAGCGTCTGAATTGCGTATACGTGGGCAATGCCGAGTGACTGTGGGAAAACCTTGCTATATGTCACATCTGATTCGAATATGTCTGCCTTTGCTCGAATTGCGGTTTGTAGATCTCCGCTGAATGCGCACAGCATTTGCCCTACTTGGTCGGCAAACAATGACGTCGCCGCCTTCCGCGCACTGTCCCTACGATGGATGTACTCTACACCACTACCCTGGAATTCTTGTTTGATTCGTTTTTGGACTGCATCGTTACTCCGCCGGTCCCAGGCAACGATTGAATTCTGAGTATTATTTCCGGCGACAATGGCTGGAATCATAGTAGGATTGTCGACGGTGATGATTCTTGCCAGAACACATACATTTTTTGCGTGCACGGAACCGGCGGCATGAATTGCTCCAGTTGTTTGAGCCCCATTGACCACTGACACACCAGTAATGCGTAGCTTAGATTGTTTTTTATCAAACCGCGCCTTCTTTGTGATGATCGTTATCCCATTATTTAGAACAAAAAAATCTCCGGGCTTTTGTTCGACGGTTTCCTTTATCCGATTGTTTACATTCGCTGCGACCCTGCGCGCGCCGAGAAAATCACGAAGATTGGCACTAAACAACGCGTTCTTGTGGTCCTCGTACAACTTGTGGAGGATAGCTCCGTTAAGCGACAACACAAACGCGCTCCAACCAGGACCTCTCTGTCGGATGACCTCGCTTGCCGGGAGGCTCACTTCTTGGGTAACCTGAATCGAGCCAAGTGACGTCAGGTAAAGCGCTTCGATTCGCCTTAATCCGAGCTCAATGACTTCGACGTCAGCGCCCTTTACCACATCCAAACCATTGAGTAAATGCCGCACCGTCTTGAGCTCACTCTCGACGTTTTGGGACTCGAATGCATTGTGCGCATAAGCAAATATAACTTTTGTTATTGTTTTCTTTTGCAGGCCATCCCTAATCAGTTTTGCCTGGGTTCGGACCCGAGCGGGTACATCATTGATGGGAGTTCTCAACAACCAGGCTGCGGCCGTGTTTAAGTCGCTTGCCTTATTGGCCGGGGCGACCTGCTTCCCCCAGTTCTTCGCGGTATAGCCTTGGGCAACGCATACGACTCCGTCCGCTTCGTTGATGTAGATAATGTCGGCCTTCTTGTCAGAAGGATGGTCAGTTAAGCTCTCCGTCGCAAAACTAGCTAGGTCCCCAATATCCAAATGTAGGGCCATCGCGAAGAGCGGCAGGGCGTTGTCTCCATATTTCGTAAGAACCGGATCGGCTTGCAGAGGGGAGATGAAACTGTATGTCTGAGCCAGCTGTTGTGCGGTCGGCATTTTTCTTCCTCGGCGGTGCTAAGCATTAAACCGACACTATTTTAACTTAAGCCACTGTAAAAATCCTCTTACATTCGTTTCCGGATCGCCGGCAATTCCTCCGGGGCTAAAGCCCGTGTTGATTTATGTGGCATTCTGCGGGGGTTGAAACCCCCGCCTCCCTCCGTAAAAACCTTCTCTCAGGGGCTGAAGCCAGTTCATTTTTTCGACCTTTACGGCAGTCAGGGTTAAAACCCTGACCTACCAGTCGTGCCCTGATACAAAACTCCTTCCCATCCTAGCCGCAAAAACAAGAACGCGGCGAGGATGGGGCACCCGATCATTTTGGTGTGGGCGGACCTGGGGCATCAGCCGCAGGCTCGTCGAGCTTGGTAATGTGGACGCTGGCCTGGGTTTCGGGGACGGCGCCGTCGTTGACCTGCACTTCCGTTGGTTTGCCTTGGACGAGGACGCGCTGGACGGCCTTGCCGTGGGCGGGGACGCGAACGCGCTGGGTGGCGGAGCTAGCGTCCGAACCGGAACCGGAGCGCACTATGACCGGGACTTCAGCGGCTGAGTAACCGGCGTTGGCAATGCTGACGGCGACCAGCCAGTTGCCCGCAGATGCTGATGTGGGGAAGACGCCAACAATGCTCAGGTCGGGCAGACCCTTGTCGGCATCGACCCAGTCGGCGAAGAACCAGGAGAGATCGGGGTGGTCTTCGGAGTCTTCGAGGAGTTTTTCGAAGGCGCCGCGAGCGGCAGGCTTGCCGGCGGCCGAATTATCAGCAACTGGATTGTAACTGCGGAACGCGGCTGAGAGTGCCGGATCGCCGGCCAGGTCGCGTAGCATCCACAGAACATAAGCCGCCTTGGTGCGGTAGTAGACCGGCGAAATGGCTGAGATGAGCGGCTGGCCGGGGCTTTGGCCGGGGCTTTCGGGCTCGGCCAGGGCCAGAGCGGCGCGGTCCGCTTCCAGCATGCGCAGGGCAGCATCGCGTCCATGCTGCTTTTCCACCCACAGAGTGCCCATGAAGGCCGCCACGCCCTCGTTGAGCCAGGCCGGGGGCGGCGTGGACGACTGAAGCCAGGCGTGTGTGAGGGCGTGGACCAGGACGCCGTTCAACGCGTCGGGATTGGCTTTCGGGCTTGGCTCGCGGAGGGGCGCAGCCAGCAGAGAGCCGGCCTCGAAGGGCGCGTCCTCGGAATCGGGCAGATCGAGCAGGGTGAGTTGAGAGCGAGGTTGCTTGCCGAGCCAGCCTTTGAGGAATGGGGTGACGGTTGTGGCGGCAGCAGTCCAGAATTCGACGGCGACATTGTCCTCCGGGAGGGTCCAGGCAGTGAGGTTTGCGCCGGGGTGGGGGGAGCGTATCGCAACAAAGAGGCTGGGAGCCTCGAAACCGAGGATTGTGCTGCCGGAGTCGGCGGTTGCAACAGAAGCGACTTCCTGGCTCTGGTCGAGTGAGCTGGAGGGCTCGGTGACCGCCAGCGCGACGGATTGGCCGTTGATGAGAGCCACGGTGGGAGCCTGGCCGTGGGGGAACTCGACGGTGAGGCGAAGGCGGAAGTGAGCGCCGGAGAGCCGCAGCTTATGCTCGCCGATTTCGTCAAAGAGCCGCGCGCCGTCGCCCAGCATGACGGGGACACTGGAGACCGGGTACCAGACCACGTTGCCAAATCCGCGCAGGCCGGTGAAGGGGACACTGATCTGGTCCCAATCCGAGTGCAGGGCTACATCGCCAGGGGCTCCGATGACCTGCAGGCGCTGGGCGGAGAGGGCGATCACACCAGAGTAAGTCACGTCGAGCTGGAGGGATTGGCCGGGCAGGAGCGGCTGGGTGAGAGGGACGGTAGCCTCATGCAACTGGCCGGTGTGGTCGGCGTCGGAGTTGAGCGAGGCCACCTGGAATGCTACGTCCTTGCTTTGACCTCCGGGGGCGTTCACGCGAATGTCCTCCCAGTTGAGCGAGGAGGAGATTTGCAGCGGAATGTGGGTAAGCGGGGTCTTGCCATCGTTGCGGACGGTGAGCTGGGCGCGAACGGCGATCTGCTGGCCCGCCGGGCGGAGGCGGACGTCCAGGTCGAAGGCGGTGAAGGTGACGGCCAAGCGCTCGGCGTCTGAGGCGGCCACCTGCGGTGGGGCCAACTCGCCTTCGGCGGCCGGTTGCTGAACGGCTGGGTTGGATCGGGTGGTGGTGGTCTGGCCGCTATAGTCGGTGGAGCGGGAGATGATGACCTGGCTTTTGGGGGGCTGACTCTGCGGCGCGGGCGGGATAGAAGGAGTGGTTTGCGCGTCGCAACGCAGCGCTGCAAAGCCGAACAAAATCATCGTGGCAAGAAGAGCGGCTTTGAAAGTGCACGACTTTAGTCGTGCCGTAAATGGCTCACAAAAAATCAGGGCTTTAGCCCCTGAGGGACGCGTTCCGAAAATTTCACTTGAAACCCCTAGAGAAGTGCGGGCAAAAGAGAGCTTCATGAGCCCAGGCCTTTCTGTTTCCTTGGTTTAGACGTAGCGGGCCCTACGCTGGGGCCAGCGGCGCCTCCAGCGCGACTGGCGGCCAGGCGGCGTTGGCGGAAGGCTTCAAAGAGCACAACCGCGCCGGCGGCGGAGACGTTGAGCGAGCTGACGCCGCCACTCATGGGAATGCGCAGCAGGTGATCGCAGGTGCGCCGAACCAGATCGTGGAGCCCCGCGCCCTCGCGTCCCAGGACGAGGACGCAGTTGCCGGTCAGGTCAAACTGGTCGTAGTCGGTCGTTCCGCGCTCGTCGAGACCGATAATCCATAGATTCTGGCGTTTAAGCTCTTCGAGGGCGCGCACCAGGTTGACCACGCGGGCGATGCGCAGGTGCTCGGCGGCGCCGGCGCTGGCCTTCACGGCGACCGGACTCAAGGGAGCCGAACGCCGCTCGGTGAGCAGCACGCCGTCCACCCCGGCTCCGTCGGCCACGCGCAACAGAGCGCCGAGGTTTTGCGGATCTTCGACGCCATCGAGGGCCAAAAGCAAGCGTGCGGCGCCGGGACTTAACGCCTCGTAGAGGTCTTCGATGGACAGAAATTCCTGCGAGCGAACCAGCGCCACCACGCCCTGGTGAGCGGGAGTCTTGGCAAGCTGGGTCAACTGCTCGCGTGCCTCCTGGCGAACGCGGACGCCGGCCTCGCGGCAGAGGGTGACGAGGCTCTCCAGCCGCTCGTCGTGTCGCTCGCGAGCCACCAGAACCTGGTCAAAGCGCCGCCGTCCGGCCTTGAGAGCCTCTTCGACCGGATGCAATCCATAGAGAACTTCCATAAAGGTTAGTGTAGAAGATCGACAAAGATGGGCGCGGTGACACAGCTATTGGTAGCGGGCCGGATTCTGGATTGCCCATTATCCGACTTCCAGGTACAAGTCCAGTTCAGCGCACCAGCATTACCGTGACTTTACCGATAAAATACTACCGATAAGCGATAAAAAGATATTGACAAACACAACTTTTGCGGTATTATCAGTGTAAAGGCTTTTCAAAGGAGATTTTATGCGAACTGAAATTCAGACAAAGCTGCAAAAGATCAGGAAAGTCAGCATCATCTTCCGCGTGATCTGCAAAGGGCTGTTGGCGCTGATTGCGCTCTTGGGGAGTATCTGTGCTATCTGTGTGGTCTTTGGAGTCGGAGGTATCAACTACGACAACATGATATTCCGGACTGCCGAATTGACGCTCGGCCTCCGCCTTATTTTGGGCGCTGTCACAGCTCTGACGTTTGGGGCTTTGTTCAAATGCTTCTATCACTTGCATCAGCTCTTCGGGAATTACTCTCGAGGAGAAATTTTCACCCGGGAGTCCGTCGGCCAACTCCGCCAGTTTGGCATTGCCTGTCTGCTGTGGGGTGTCATGAACTTCTTCTGGGTCTTATCGCTCGCCCTCTCTGCGCATCCGGCGAAGACGTTCCAAGCCCACTTCGACTCCTTCGCCATCGGAGCCATCATCATCGTGATTGCATGGTTTATGGATATGGCCGTGGAGTTGCGCGAAGAGAACGAACTCACCATCTGAGCGGGAGGAGGAGAATAACCATGCCGATTATTGTCAACGTGGACGTGATGCTCGCCCGGCGGAAAATGCGGCTGAACACGCTGGCCGACCTGGTCGGGATCACTCCGCAAAATCTATCTGTCCTCAAAGCCGGTCGTGCCAGGGCCATACGCTTCAGCACGTTGGAACAACTCTGCGAGGTGCTTGATTGTCAGCCCGGCGATCTCCTGTCCTTTGAAAAGAGTTCGGCCCCCTCCGCGCATGAATTGAGGGTTTCATTGGGCGCGTGACATGCGCCGCTTCGGGCAATTCCTGCGTTGCAGTTGAGGAGGCGCTGCGCGTGGCCAGGAGGGTTCCCCGCGCCGCCAAGTAAGCAGTTCCACTGCGGTCCTTCTTGCCTCTGAATTACCTGAGGAGTGATTTTCAATCGGAATCCATTTTTCGGCAGAACCTGGCGGCAAATATGTCGTCTAATTGAATGAGATGAGTATAGCTGCGTCTATTCGCCCTTTCTTCGGTCAAAGTTCCGCTACAGTTGCAGATGAGCAGGTGCGGCAGGAGAGCCTTGCCGTTTCCGCAGGGCTGAAGCGCCAGGATGCCGGGCTGCTGGATGAGCTGATCATTCGCTACCAGCACCGGCTATTGCGCTATCTGCTTTATCTGACCGGCAATCGCGAGATGGCCGAGGACCTTTTCCAGGAGGTTTGGATGCGGGTTCTGGTGCGGGGAGCGCAGTTCAACGGCAAGGCACGGTTCGACACCTGGCTGTTTGCCATCGCGCGCAACCTGGTGATCGACCAGCGGCGTAAGCGGACGATGTCCAGCCTTGATGAGTTGTTCGAGAGCGGTGGCGACGACGATCGGCCGATGGCTTTCGAGATTTCCGACGGCGAGCCGACGCCGTTCGACCGCTTTGCCAACCTCGAAGACCGGGAGCGGATTGCGGGGGCGCTGATGGAGATGGACACGCTCTACCGCGAGGTGCTGGTACTCCGCTTCCACGAGGAGATGTCACTGAACGAGATCGCCAAGGTGACGCGGGCGCCGCTTTCCACCGTGAAATCAAGGCTTTATCGCGGTCTGTCCGCAATCAAACCCAAGCTGGAACGCAACGGCTTGCGCCGCCATGCGGCGCCTGCGATGCGGCCAACTGCGCCTTCGGCGCTGAGGGCGGTATGAAGCCAGTTGAAGGCGCCGATACCGACCGCGAGCTAGTTTCGGCTCTTGCCGGTAACCAGGCGGACCGCGAGCGCGCCGTGAGCTATCGGACCCGCCGCGTGGTGAGTACCTCACACGGCGTGATACAGGAGCAGAAGGCCGGGCGGAAGCGGAGCCGCGCGGTGGCGCTGGCGGCCACGCTGGTGGTACTTCTGGTGCTGGGCCCTCTGGCCTGGTGGATCGCCGATACCCTCATCGAGGAGGAGCACATGGCCGGCTTGATGGGCCAACTGAGCGTGTGGATCTTCTTCCTCAGCGCGGCGGTGCTGGCCTCAGCGGTGC
>JBAVYF010000237.1:0-3548 GCA_049698655.1 Occallatibacter sp.
AACCGGAACACAATTGGAATGCCAACTCCTTGCTCGTTTCCACCGATCCGGTTGCGCTCGATCACACAGGCTGGCAAATCATCGAGCGCAAGCGCGCCGAAAAAGGATTGAAGACGCTGGAAGCTGAGAAGCGCGCGCCAGGCTACATCGCGACCGCGGCCGATGCCGACCACCGCCTGGGCACGAATGACCCTAGGAAGATTTCGCTTGTCGAGATGTAGCTGGAAGGCGAATGAGAGGCTCAATATGTTCTGTAATCTGGATGTCGAGAATGTCGCGAATGGCCCGGCTGGCCACCCGCTCGATCGCCGCTCGTTTATGAAGTGCGCCCTGGCGTCGGGCGCGGCGCTGGGCGTGGGTGAGCTCGCTCAGCCCGCTGCCGCAATTCCATCCGGCGCGGCTCCCCAGACCGCGGACGATGCGCGCTTCACCGTCGAAGCAAAGTTCTACCAGAAGCTTCCGAATCGCAGGATCAAGTGCAAGCTGTGCCCGCGCGAATGTGTGGTGGGAGACAAGGAGCGCGGCTACTGCGGCGTGCGCGAGAATCACAGCGGCGTTTACTACACTCTGGTGCACTCGCGGGTCTGCGCGGCGCACGTCGATCCCATCGAGAAGAAGCCGCTCTTCCACTATCTGCCGGGGACGGTTGCCTTCTCGCTGGCCACGGCCGGTTGCAACGTCAACTGCAAATTCTGTCAGAACTGGGACATCTCGCAATCACGCCCCGAACAGGTTCCTTCCGATTACGTTCCCCCGCAACGCGTCGCCGAACTCGCAAAGCAATATGACTGCCCCACGATTGCCTACACATACAGCGAGCCCGTCATCTTCGCCGAGTACCTGATGGATGCTGCCGATGCGGGGCACGCCGCCGGCATTCGCAGCATTGTGGTGTCGAACGGCTACATTCAGGAGGAATCGCTGAAGGCGGCCTACGGAAAGATGGACGCCGTTAAGATTGATCTGAAATCGTTCTCCGAGTCGTACTATCGCCAAGTCGTCAGCGGCCAACTGAAACCGGTGCTGGACTCGCTCGTCACGCTGCGCAAGCTGGGCAAGTGGACAGAGATCGTCTACCTCGTCTTGCCCACGCTCAACGACAGCGATGAGGAATTTCGCGGCCTGGCGCAATGGATCAAGGCGAACCTGGGCGCGGATGTGCCTTTGCATTTCACGCAGTTTCATCCTCAATATCTGCTGAAGAATTTGCCCATCACGCCGGTGCCCACGCTCGAACGCGCCAAGGCGATTGCCGACGCCGAAGGGCTGCACTACGTCTACATCGGCAATGTGCAGGGACATCCGGCGCAAAACACCTATTGCCCCAGGTGCCGCAAAATGCTAGTCGAGCGCGTGGGGTTTACGGCCGGCCAGATGCTGATCCGCAAAAACAGTTGCCCATTCTGCCAACAGCCGATTCCCGGCATCTGGCACGCGTGAAAACGCGGAGGAGGTTTCGCACATGAATATCGCCATGACTCCAAGCGCCATTTGGTTGGCTGCGCCGCTTCTGGCGCTGCTGGTCTTTACGCCCATCAAACACGCCAGCACTGGAGATCAACCGAAGGTGCGCCAGGCGGCCGTCGCGGGCGCCTTTTATCCGGACGACCCCAAGGTTCTCTCCGCGATGATCGACGACCTGCTGGCCAAGGTCTCCGGGCCGCTAATTACCGATCCGATTCTCGCAGCGGTCGCGCCGCACGCCGGCTACCAGTACTCCGGACCAACGGCTGCGTACACCTACGCAGCATTGAAGGGACGCAAGTACACGCGCGTCGTCGTGATTGCGCCGTCGCACTACGAGGCCTTCGACTTCACCTCCGTCTATGAAGGCGACGCCTACGCAACGCCGCTGGGGACTGTGCCGGTGGACAAAGCCTTCGCGCGGCAGCTTGCGAAGATGAGCTCGACCATGCAGCTTTCGAGCCGCGGGCAAGATCCCACATCGGCTGGCGGCGAGCACGCAATCGAGGTGCAGTTGCCGTGGCTGCAAAAAGTATTGGGGAACTTTGAAGTTGTGCCTATCGTCATGGGAGACCAGAGCTACGAGAGCAGCCGCGCGCTGGGAGTGGCGCTGACAAAGCTGATCAAGGCCGAAGGCAAGCCCGGCGATACGCTCGTCCTGGCAAGCTCCGATCTCTCGCACTACCACATCTACGATGACGCGGTGAAGATGGACCATAAAACTCTCGATGCACTTGAGAAGTGGGACTACTTCAGCATGTCGCGCAACTTCCAGGCGCGGATATGGGAGGCCTGCGGCGGCGCGCCCATAGTGGCCGCAATGATTTACGCCGAGCGCATGGGAGCCAACCAAGCGCGTGTGCTGAAGTATGAGAATTCAGGCGACGTCACGGGCGATCATTCGCGCGTAGTCGGATACAGCGCGGATGTTTTTGTGAAGACTGCGGGCGGAAAGGCGATGGAGACCCCGTTTTCGCTGAGCGAACCGGAAAAGAGCGAACTGATCGCGCTGGCGCGCAAGTCGGTGGAGCACGTGGTACAAGCGGGTGATGCGTATGAGCCGCCCGCGAGCGCGAGCGCAACGCTGAACCAGGAGCGCGGCGCATTTACGACTCTGAAAGAGTCCGGTGCGCTGCGCGGATGCATTGGCTACACCTCCGCAACCAAGCCCCTCTATCTCACCGTGCGAGACACGGCGACGCTGGCTGCCATGCGCGATCCACGCTTCCCGCAGGTATCTGCTGCGGAGTTGTCCAGCCTCGAATATGAAATATCCGTGCTCTCGCCCCTGCGCCGCGTGATCGACGTTCAGCAAATCAAGGTTGGCCAGCACGGACTGCTGATGAAGAACGGCGACAGCGAGGGCCTGCTGCTGCCGCAGGTGCCGGTGGAACAGAAATGGGATCGACAGACCTTCCTTGAGCAGACCTGCGCCAAGGCGGGAATGCGCTCCGGCTGCTGGAAGGATGAGGATACGGATATCTTCAGCTTCACCGCGGTGGTCTTCGGCGAGCACAAGCCATGAGAGCCAACAGCGCCGGCGCCAGATTTACCGCCGCGCACAGCCATGCGGTCTTCCAGAATCCGAAGACCGGGATGAGGTAGCCGCTCAGCACCAGCGCGCCTGCGCAACCGCCCAGCAGATCGATGGCATAGAGCATGCCGAGCCTGCGCCGTCCGCTGCAGTCCTGGAGATAAATCTCTGTCGCCATAGGGAACTGGTAGCCGCCCAAGATGCCCGAGAGCGCGGCCAATATAGGGAATACGCACTGCGCCGCCAGCCAGGTTGCCGCCATCCCGGAGATCTTTGCCAGCAGGCTAACCAGTAACATCAGCACAGGCGCAGACAAAGCGAGAAGAAACTGCGTGGTTGCAACGGCGCTGCAAGGAGAACTGTTGCCGCGACGAATGCGGCGCACGCCCAGCCAGCTTCCAAAAGCAATGCCGGCCATGCACAAGGCGATAAGAATGGCGAGCTGGTGGTAGACATAACCGTAGATGGATTGGAATGCGAGCAACAAAAAGATTTCGAGCGCCATCAGCGTGAATCCCGTCGCACCCATGCACCATGCTGCCGCCGCACG
>JBAVYF010000238.1:0-4111 GCA_049698655.1 Occallatibacter sp.
CCTGAATATTACCTCTGTTCTCCATTTTGCACCCGCGGGCCGGGGTGGTGGAAGCTCGGTTTCTCCTGGAACAGCCGGAATGCCGTCCAGCGCCTGGGCGCAGAAGGAAGCGTAAGGCCAGAGGAGTGATGGGAATCACGGGCGGGAAGGTTGAGGCGGGCTAAGATTTTGGCCAGCAGACGATCCAGGGCTGGACAAGGTTGGATGGTCAGCGAGAATCCCAGGTCTTATCCATTGCGGCGGACGGGGCGCGGCGGTTAAGGCCCCGGGCGCCCACCCCTATCCTCCATGTCGCGACCTGAGCCGGATGATCTTGACCGTTAAGGAGGGACCGTCCTATGGAAGCGAAGTGTTCAAAATGTGGAGCGCAACTGGAGTCGCCATGGAAGTTCTGTCCTCATTGCGGGGCCGCGAGCAAGGGAGAAGTCCAGGTTGAAACCCGGAAGAAGGCAGAACCGGAAGAGCACGAAACGTCGCCGGTGCAGGGCGCATTGAGCGGATTGCTCTTCGGAATGCTGGCAGTGCCGATTCTGGTCATCGTCGGAACCATGCTTTGCCTCACCGGACTGGGCGCAATTCTCGGCATTCCGATGATCATTGCGGCTGTTCTGGCGCCGCTGTGGGGTCCGATGATCGGGCTGGGCGCGCTGAAAGGGAAATGCCCATGGTGTGGGGCCGCAGTGAACAGCGTGGCCAACACGAAGGACTTCGACTGCCCTGCATGCAGCAAGCGGATTGCAATTCAGCATCGGGAATTTGTGAAAGCTGCTTGAGCCACAAGCGGTAACCATCAACAACACCGAGTGTTCAAGCGGCCGGTTGTGTCTCGTGGAAATACCGCCAGATGGTTTCGGCGGTTTTGCGAGGCACAACGGCGGCGAGGGATTCGGCTGTGGCTTGCTGCACGTCGCGCAGGCTGCCGAAGTGAGTGAGCAGACGCTGCCGGGTTTGCGGGCCTACGCCGGGAATGTTCAGCAGTTCCGAATCGCGGTCGCGCATGGCGCGGCGCTGGCGATGGTAGCCGATGGCGAAACGGTGGCTTTCGTCGCGGATGAGCTGGACCAGATGCAGCACCGGAGAGCGGCGATCGAGGACCACAGGCTCCTCCTCGTTGCCGTAGAGGTAGATAACCTCTTCGCGTTTTGCAATTGAAGCCAGCGGCTGCGTGGTGAGGCCGAGCGATTCGAGAGCTTCGGCTGCGGCGTGTAGCTGGCCGAGGCCGCCATCGACGAGGATGAGCGAAGGCATGGGCAGCTTTTCTTCCTGCAGGCGGCGATATCGGCGCTGGACCACCTCGCGCATGGAGGCGAAGTCGTCGACACCGGTGACGGTTTTGATTTTGAATTTGCGATAAGCCTGCTTGTTCATCTTGCCGTCTTCCCAGACGACCAGCGAGGCCACGGTCTCCGCGCCCTGGATGTGAGAGATGTCGAAGCACTCGATGCGACGAGGCAGCTCGAGGAGCATGAGCGCTTCAGCCAGAGCTTCCTGAATTGCCTTGCGCGAGGGCTCGAGTACGCGGAAGCGCTGAATGTACGACTGCTTGGCGTTCTGGGCGGCGAGATCAACGAGGGAGCGTTTTTCTCCGCGCAGCGGGACGGCGATCTCGATGCGATGGCCAGTGTGCTCGGTGAGCAAGGCGGCTAAGGCCTCGCGGTCGTCGAACTCCGCCGGGACGAGGATCGTGCGCGGGACGTAGCGCTGGTCGATGTAGAGCTGCTTGAGCAGGGCGGAGAGAACTTGGCCAGCGTGGAATGGCGGATCGGGCTTTGTGGTTTCCCAGGTCTCAGAAGCGAGACCTGGGGCACCCATCGATTGTGGCGAGTTGGACTCTTCCGGCGCGGCGGCTTCCAGCAGCTCCGGCAAATCTTCCCAGAAGAACTCGCGGCGGTCGACGATCTTGCCGGCGCGGACGTGGAAGAGGTTGACGGCCAGGTTGCCGTCCTCGAAGTGATAGCCGAAGACGTCGGTGTCGTCGCTCTGCTCGGCGGTGGCGGCGCGCTGCTTCTCCTGGAGTTGGCGGACGGTGGAAAGCTGGTCGCGAAGGCGTGCGGCAGCCTCGAACTGCTCGGCCTCAGCCGCGGCCATCATGCGCGCTGTCAGGGTGCGTTCGAGTTCAGCGTGGCGGCCTTCGAGCAGCAGGCGCGCGTCGCGCACAGCGCTTTTGTAGATCTCTGGCGTAGTCAGTTCCTCGACGCAGGGGCCAAGGCAGCGATGAATGTAGTACTGCAGGCAGGCTCGGGGGTGATAGCGGGAGAGATCGACCTTGCAACTGGGAATGAGAAAGCTGCGATGAATCAGCTCGACGACGCGGTAAGCCAGATTGCTGGGAAAGTAAGGGCCGAAGTAGGCCGCGCCGTCCTTGCGCAGGCGGCGGGTGACAAAGACCTTAGGGAAACGGTCGGCCATAGTGAGCTTGACGTAGGGGTAGCTCTTGTCGTCCTTGAGCAGGATGTTGAAGCGCGGCTTGCGCTCTTTGATGAGGTTGGTCTCCAGGGCCAGCGCCTCTGACTCGTTGCCTACCAGGATGTAGTCCAGATCGACGGCCTCGCGCATCAGCGAGCCGGTCTTGGCGTCGGCCTGCGCGGACTCCAGGAGGTAAGAGCGAACTCGCGCGCGAAGGTTGATGGCCTTGCCTACATAGATGACCACGCCCTCGGCGTTCTTGTAGAGGTATACGCCGGGCTGCGTGGGCAGGCTGCGGATTTTCTCGTAGAGGTCCATAGGGCCAGAGCCAGTACCTAGGATAGCGGGAGTGGCGGACCGCGGTGTATAGATCACGGCGGAAGTCTGACCCCTGCCCCCTGTGGAAGCAATCCTTACAGGGTAGGGTAAAAAGTACACGGTTGGCGCGAACGGGCTTGCTGGAAACTATATGCGCAAGGCGCTTGTTTTCAGAGCATTAGAGGAGAATGGACGTTTGGTCCCTGAGGTGCATTGTTAGTGGCAGAGGGAATAGCCAGCAAAGCCTGCGGATCTGCCGCACGGCAAGCAGCGCGGTGGGGAAAGGAATGAGAGCATGAATGCGTATCGGTTTGGAATGTTGAGTTTGGCGGCGGGTTTGGCCGTGTTGGGCGCGACGGGGTGCGCGACCAAGAATTACGTGCGCAACGAGACGGCGCCGCTGGTGGATCACACCAATCAACTGGACGACAAGACGGCGGCGAACAATCGGCAGATTCACGACGTGGACGACCGCTCACAAGCGGGGATCAAACAGGCGCAGGGCTCGGCCGACTCAGCCTACCAGAACGCGCAGAATGCGAGCAGTGCCGCCGGCGAAGCCGACTCAGCGGCCAACCTCGCGGTGCATCGCGCGGACACGCTGGATAGCGTTGTGAAGGGGCTGGATACCTACAAGCAGGTGGCGGATGTCTCGGTGACCTTCGGGTTCGACAAAGCGGTACTGACCAAAGAGGACCGCGAGCAACTGGACGGTTTTGCCGCGCAGCTTGCCTCGGCCAAGAGCTTCCTTCTGGAAGTGACCGGCGGGACGGACTCGACCGGGCCGGCGCAGTACAACTATGAGCTGAGCCAGCGGAGGGCCGATGCAGTGGTGCAGTACCTTGCGTCGAAGTACGACGTTCCCGCGCACCGTTTCTATCTGATTGGCATCGGCAAGGACAAGGAAGTGGCTTCAAACTCGACCGCCGAAGGGCGCAAGCAGAATCGGCGCGTGGAGGTGCGGCTACTGTCGAATGCAGCAGATGCATCGCCTCAGATGGCCACCATGCAGTAGCTTCCGCTTAGCGCTTTTAACAAGCGCCAGCTTTAAGGAAACAAACAGGGCCGATCCGGTGTGCGGATCGGCCCTGTTTTGCGAATGAGCAGGCTTGCTGCACGCGCAACGCAGCTCAGTAAACGAGAAGCTGCCTTTCATATCTTTTCCAAATGCCGAAATCCTCCGGTGCCGATGAGCATGAAAAAGAAGAGCAGGAAGTTGTAGCAGGCGTGGACTAAAGTGCTGGCGGCCAAGGAGCGCGTAACCAGGCGCACCGCACAGAGAATCAGGCTGACCGTGACGAGCAGGATGAACGGCCCCAGCGAATGGCCTTGCTGTTCGGCATGGACCAGGGCGAAGGGTAGGGAGGAGAAGATGGAGGCAATCACC
>JBAVYF010000239.1:0-2910 GCA_049698655.1 Occallatibacter sp.
CCTTAACCCCGGGGGAACTCTTCTCTGCTTTCAATTCCGGCGCGAACCCAATTACAATTCGTTCCACAGGCGATGTCATTCAACAAGCCCGCGCAAGTTTGGAAGGAGCAGACTCTTGGACGTTCATCCTCCTCATAAGCCAATCCACTCCGTCAAGGAATTTCTCGTGCATCTGCTGGCCATTACCATCGGCTTGCTGATTGCCCTGGGGCTGGAAGCCTCGGTCGAATGGGTCCATCACCGTCATCAGGCGCAAGACGCACGGGAGAATATTCTTCAGGAAATCCGGGACAACCAGAAAGACGTAGTCGAGTATCTCAACACGCTGCCCGCGCAAGAGAAGGCATTGGAAGACAATCTTGGCGTGGTAAACGACCTCCAGCATGGCCGTCCCCACAAGCCCCTTGAGGTTTTCAGCTGGTCCAATATGCGCTTTCAGGACTCCGCGTGGAACGCCGCATCTTCTTCAGGCGCTATCGGCTTCATGGGCTATGACGAGGTTAAGAGATACGAAAGACTCTATAACAGCCAGAAGATCATCGGTTCCTTCATGGAGCGCCATTTAGATGATCGGATCGAAGTGCGTATCTTTCTCAATCACATACAATCCAAGGACAAGTTGTCCGACGCGGAACTGGAGAACGGAAAGCGGACTATCGAAAAAATGATCTGGTTGGAGGGTGCGTACGAAGAATCAGGCCACGCTCTCAACGACGACCTCTACACCAAGCTGCTGGCGCAGGAAAAATGAACGGGACCGATGTGAAACTCAAGATGGATGGAACAATGCAGGGCAGATTGAAGCACGCGTGCCTGGCGGGCGCGGCTGTTGTGTTGCTGGCGGCCAGTGGTGCGGCCTTTCTGGTTGGCTCTCATGCAGGACGTCCGGCGGCTGCTGTCGTTCCATATCCGCACGAACTGGCGCAGGTCAGCTTTGCCGTGGCCGGCGACGTGATTCCGCATGAGCCGGTCCGCGCCGCCGCGGCTGCTGCCGGAGACGGCGCAGAGGGCTGGGGCACGCTCTTCGCGGATGTCGCCGACGTCTTCCAACACGCCGATTTCGGCTTTGTGAACCTGGAAACTCCCGTGGCTCCGGCGCACACGCACGGGTCAAAACCCTTCCTGTTCGACGCGCCTGTTGCATTGCTCGACGCGCTGAAAGCCAACGGAATCAAGATTGTTTCCTTCGCCAACAACCATGTGATGGATCAGGGCTGGGCCGGCTTTGCCGAAACCCGCGACCATCTGCGCGAGCGGGGGCTGATCTTCGCCGGCTCAGGCGACACGGCTCAGCAAGCCTGGCAGCCGGTCATCGTCGAGGCCAACGGCATCAAGGTTGGCTGGCTGGGCATGACGCGCTGGCTCAACGGCAACCGCAATCCCGACAAGGACGACCAGCCGCATGTAAACTTCTTTCCCTATCCCGGTGAATCCGGCGGCGCACCCGGACTGGATGAGGCTGGCGTTCTCGAGGCCATCAAGCAGGCGCGGCTGAAGTGCGATCTGCTGGTGGTTTCCATTCACTGGGGCGTCGAGTACGCGCCCGCACCGCGAAGCGAAGACATAGACACGGCGCACAAAATGCTGGAGGCCGGAGCCTCGGTGATCGTGGGCCATCACCCGCATGTCCTGCAGCCGGTAGAGACCTACCAAACCACCGACGGCCGCGATACGGTCATCTTCTATTCGCTGGGAAATTTTCTCTCGAACCAGTCGCGCACTTATGTAGACGGGCTGATGCCGGATAAGAACGGCGATCCGCGCGACTCGATGATTGGGCTCTTTTCCGCCGTGCGCAAGGACTACGGCCCCGGCGGCATTCGCGTCGAGCTGGGCCACGTGGGCGTACTGCCCGTCTGGGGCGAGAACAACCGCAACGAGATGGCCAGGGGGCAGACAAAGACGCCGGTGATTCGCCCCGTCCTGATCGACCGCGAGATGCCGCGATTACAGGCAAAGCTGGACGAGCTGAACAAACTCAGCACGCCCGCGACGACGCTGACGGCCGAACAGAAAAAGGAGTTCATTGAGGTAACGAAGCGGCTGAAGCTGCTCACCGACCGGCGCGCCCTGTTGCTGGTGCGGATCGGCGATGAGTACGTCACCGATCCGCCCAGGCTGGCAGCGAAGCCATAAGTCGGCTGCGGCCCTCAACTCAAGCGAAGTTATCGGCCTTTTCCCAGCCAGGCGCGGATGCGATTCCACAAGGAGATTGCATGGCCTTGTCCGGCTTGCGGGTGTTGGCCGGGAGCGTCAGCAAATGCCCGATTGGCCCGCGCGGCCTCGAACTCTTCCCGGTCGTCGGAGAGAATCTGCCACAGGGCCTTCCCCCTGTCTTCCCAGTCCGAGTGGCCGCAGCCATCGCAGAGATACTCGCGAATATCGCGGCCGGACGAGGTGTCCTTCTCCGTCATCCGCATCTCCTCACCGCACTTGGAGCAGATCATAACTCCCTCCACAACGAAGCTGGTTCTTTTGACTGGTGTAGCCTTACTGCACCGTCCTCTGCGGCCGCAGGCGGCGCAGGTCCAGGGCGCAGGCAACGGCGTTCTGCGCCTGGAGGCGCAGGTTGTCCGACGCAGCCCACAGCCACAGGCGGGAGACCTGGCTGGAGTTGCGCGCGCCCGGCTCGGGACGCAGCCGGACCAGCACGTCGTTCTGCCCGGTAGCGGCCAGGTTCGAGGGCGAATCGGTCTCTTCGAGGACCAGGTCCAGGTGGCCTCCGCTCAGCGCCTCTTCGAGGGCGGCAATCTCCGCCGGCTGCTCCAGTTCGATGGCGATCGAGAAGGTGTGGCCGTGGAAGACAGGCGCGGAGACGACTTGCAGAGCCAGAGTGGGCCATCGGCCGGCTGACAGCGCGGCGTAGTGGCGGCGAACCCGTGACTCGACCGCGCCCAGGCTGACCTTGGC
>JBAVYF010000240.1:0-12959 GCA_049698655.1 Occallatibacter sp.
GGCGACGATCCACAACGGGACGCAGCAGGAACGCCAGGCGGCGGCGGCCGATACGATGCGCACGCGGCTGGAACGCGATGAGGCGCGCCGGAGCCTGGAAACACTCACCAAACTCAATTCGACCGGAGCGGCGTCGGCCAGCGAGGTAGCCGCAGCCCGGCAGCGGCTGGACGCGGCGGAAGCTAAACTCCATGCCGCGGAACAGAACTCAACCAGCCGCTATTCGCCGGCAGAGGTGGAGCGCGCGCGGGCAGCATTGGCGGACGCGGAAGCCAGCCTGGCTGAGGCGCGGCAGGTGGTGGCTCAAACTGCGGTACATGCTCCAGCGGCAGGAACTATCTATAGCTTCGACGCAGCGCCCACGGAGTTTGTCGAAGAGGGCAAGCTGCTGCTTCAGTTGGCCGACCTGCAGCACGAGCGGGTGCGTGCCTACTTTGACGAGCCGGAGATCGGACGCCTCGAGGTTGGCCAGAAGATTCAGATCAAGTGGGACGCCAAGCCGGGCCGCATCTGGAACGGGCACATCGAGCGGACGCCGGTGACGGTGATCAACCTGGGCACACGCAGCGTGGGCGAGGTGCTGGTGAAGATCGACGATGCGGACGGCGAACTCCTGCCGGACACCAATGTAACCGCGACGGTGACCATCTCCAGCGAACCAAACGCCTTGAGCGTGCCGCGCGAGGCGCTGCACTCACAGAGCGGCAGGAACTACGTCTACAAGGTGGTCAATAAAGAGTTGCAGAAGACCTTTGTGACGACCGGGATCATCAATCTGACCCAGGTGGCCATTCTCTCCGGTCTTCAGGAGGGGGATCTGGTGGCAACCGGGACGGTGAACGGACAGCCCTTGCAGGAGGGCATTCCGATCAAGGTAGTGCGGTGAGGGTGTTTGCGGGGCTAATACCGGCGGGGCTAGGCCTGGCGGTTGCCATGGTCCTTTCGGCACCCGCGCAGGGCCAGAGGGAGCAGCTTGACCAGGCCAACGCGGCCTTGCAGGCCGGCGAGGCGGACAAGGCGTTGGCGCTGCTGAACACGCTGGACAAGCTGGACAAGCCGGGCGGCAGCGCTGAAGCCTATAACCTCAGATGCCGTGTGGAATACACGCTGGAGCAGTGGAATCAAGCTGCGAACGACTGTGAGCAGGCGGTAAAGCTGGACGGACAGAGCTCGGACGATCACCTGTGGCTGGGCCGCGCCCTGGGCGAGAAAGCTAGCCGGGCGTCGTTTCTGAGTGCGTATTCGCTGGCCAGGCGGGTACGGGCGGAGTTTGAAGAGGCCGCCCGGTTGAATCCGCGCAATGTTGAGGCTCTGGCCGCCCAGTGCGAGTTTTACTATTCTGCGCCGGGGGTGGTTGGCGGCGGCATCAGCAAGTCCGAGATGGTGGCCGCGGAGCTGGACAGGATCGATCCCGCGCGGGCCCACGAACTGCGAGGCCATATCGCCGAACAACGCAAGGACTACGGCACTGCCGAGCGGGAGTACAAACAGGCGATCACGGGGTCGGCGCATCCGGCTTTCCAGTGGATAACACTGGCCAGCTTCTATTGCGGACGCCAACTCTGGACGGAGATGGAGTCGGCGATACGCAGCGGAGAGAACGCCGCGGCGCGGGATAAGCACGCGGGAGTTGCGCTCTTTAACGGGGCTTCCCTGTTGCGCGCCACCAACCGCGATCCGGCGCGGGCAGCCAAGATGCTCGAAGTGTATCTTGGCGGCAGCGACAAGACCGAGGAGGGGCCTGCGTTTGTGGCGCACGTCTGGCTGGCCCGGTTGAAGGAACAGCTTGGAGACACCGCGGCAGCCAGCCGGGAACGAGCCGCCGCGCTGGCTCTGGCGCATGAGTACAAGCCGGCGTTGGAAATAAAATAGGGACTGAAGCATTGAAGGGTTGAGTGCACGTGAGAAACGGAGACAATCCGCTAAAGCGCTGGGCGCTGATGCTCATCGGCATGACCGTGGCGGCAGCGCCGGCGTTTGTTTCGGCGCAGGTCTCGCTGGCCACCGTGGTGGAACTGGCACAGCGCAATTCGAGCGAGGTCAGGCTGGCACAGGCCGGTGTGGACAAGGCTAACGCGGCGCTGGCGCAGGCCAAGGACGCGTATATTCCCAATTTCGTGATCGGCTCCAATGTAGGTTATTCTCATGGCTTTCCAACCGGTCAGCCGTCCGTTGGAAGCGCAACCATGCAATCGCTGGTCTTCAGTTATTCACAGCGCCAGTATCTCAAAGCGGCGCACGCCGGGATCGATGCCGCCGAACTACAGCTCAAGGACGCGCGCGAAGAAGTTGCTCTCGATGCTTCCACAACCTACATCGAGCTCGACACGGTCAATCGTGAGCTGCAGGCCGCCCAGCAAGAGGAGACCTTTGCTGCCAATCTTCTCAAGATCGAGCAGGAGCGTGTCGATGCGGGCGTCGACTCCAAGCTCGATTTGCTCAAAGCCCGACTCACCGCCGCACAGATCAAACTGAAGCGGATTCACCTTGAAACCCGCGCCGGCACGCTTGCCAGGCAGATTGCGGTTCTGACCGCCATGCCAGTCGGCTCGATCCTTCCGGACCGCTCCAGCATCCCGGAGATTCCGGCCGTCACCGGGGATGAAGCGCCCCACCATATCCTTCGAATTGACGCTGCAACTTCTCTCGCACGCTCAAGGCAATTTCAGGCCAAGGGAGATGACCTTGCGTGGCGCCGACCCCAAATTGGATTCGGAGCCGTGTATAACTATGACTCGAACGAACTGAACAGTTACAGTACCTACTACTCGAACTTCACTCCCAACAACATCAGTTTCGGCGTCCAGGTCACGTTCCCATTTTTTGACTTTGCGATTCGCGCCAAGGCCAGAGAATCTGCTGCCGACGCGCTGCGTGCCACCGTGGAGGCGGAGCAGGCGCGGCGGCAGAACGAAGTTCAGATTGCTTCGCTGACCGGCAGCCTGCGCGAACTCGACTCTCTGGCGGAGATCGCAACCCTGAAACAGCAGATCGCCCATGAACAGCTCCAGGCCGTTCTGGCGCAACTGGAGTTGGGCAGCGGCGCCGGCGTTGGGCCGGGCGCGCCACCGCAGCTGACTCCAAAGGCGGAGCAGTTGGCCCGCATTGACGAGCGCCAAAAATTCCAGGACGCACTGGATGCGGGATTCGACCTCAGCAAGGCGCGGCTGAGCTTGCTTCGCGCCCTCGGCCACATGCAAGACTGGCTGGACGAGCTGCACGCAAAAAAGTAGCCACCTGGAATATTCTGGGCCAAAATTCCCGCCAAACTCATCAAACATGCCGGAATGTTAAAATAAAGGAGATGACTATGCCCCTAAAGACGCTGTTTCTGAATCCGCCCTCGTTCGAGAATTTTGACGGTGGCGCGAGCTCGCGCTGGCCGGCTACGCGCGAGATTGAGTCGTACTGGTACCCGGTGTGGCTGACCTACCCCGCAGGCCTGCTGGAAGGTTCCCGCGTGCTCGACGCGTCTCCCCATCACGTCTCCGCGCAAGAAACCATCAAAATCTGCAAGGATTACGAGTTCCTGGTGCTGTTCACCTCCACCATGGGCTGGAAGAGCGACCAGCACCTCGCCCTGGCCATCAAAGAAGCCAATCCTTCGATTCGCATCGCCTTTGTCGGGCCGCCCGTGACCACTGACCCGGATCGCGCGCTGAACGAGTGCCCGGCGCTGGACTTCATCTGCCGCCGCGAGTTCGACTACTCCGTGGTCGAGTTTGCCCAGGGCAAGCCGCTCAACGAGATTCTCGGCATCAGCTACAAGCAGGACGGCAAGATCGTCCACAACCCCGACCGTCCTCAGGTGGAAGACCTGGACGCGATGCCCTGGGCTACTAAAATCTACAAGCGCGACATGGACGTGACGCGCTACAACGTGCCCTTCCTTCTGCATCCCTTTATCGCGCTCTACTCGACGCGCGGCTGCCCGGCGCAGTGCACCTTCTGCCTGTGGCCACAAACGCTGAGCGGGCACGCATGGCGCAAGCGTTCTACCGACGATGTCGCCGCCGAGCTGGCCTGGGCCAAAGAAAACTTCCCCAATGTGAAGGAGTTCTTCTTCGACGACGACACTTTCAACATTCAAAAGCCGCGCACTATCGAGCTGTGCAAGAAGCTCAAGCCGCTGGGCCTGACCTGGAGCTGCACCTCTCGCGTGACCACCGACCGCGAAACGCTGCAAGCCATGAAGGAAGCCGGCTGCCGGCTACTCATTGTGGGCTTCGAGTCCGGCGATCCGCAGATTCTCAAGAACATCAAGAAGGGCGCCACCGTGGAGCGCGCGCGCGCCTTCGCCAAGGACTGCAACGACCTGGGCCTGGCCATCCACGGGGACTTTGTGCTAGGCCTGCCCGGCGAGACGAAGGAATCGATCCGCAACACCATCAACTTCGCCAAGACGCTGGACGTGGAAACCATCCAGGTCTCCATCGCCCACGCCTTCCCCGGAACTGAATTTTACGATTATGCCAAAGCCAACGGCTTCATCGTGAACACCGCGGAGATGAGCGACGAGGGCGGCCACCAGATGGCGCACATCGAGTACCCGGGCCTGCCCATCGACTATGTGCTGGAGATGGTGCACCGCTTTTATGACGAGTACTACTTCCGGCCAAGAGCCGCCTTCCGCGTGGTCTGGAAAGCGTTTGTGAATCGCGATCTTCCCCGGCTTTATGTCGAGGCCAAATCATTCCTGAAGCTGCGCGCGCAGCGCAACAAGATGGTGAAGACGGCGCGCAGCAAACAGGCTGATTCGCCCGCGGCAGCATAGCATAGGTTGCGCTGCGAGCATCCCGCAAATGCTCCGTGCTTTGTCTTTTTCGTTTTTTCCGCGGAAAGGACAGAATGCCGCGAACCCCGGACCAGCGTCCCATCGTCAGGACAGAGACACCCATGGCTCATCACAGACTTTCGCCGCGCCAATACCTGATCCTGGGGCTTGTTTCCCTTTGCGCTCCGCTGGGCGACACCTTCCTGTCGCGTGGCATGACCAGCGTACCGGCTATTACCCTGGCTCATCCCGCCACGCTCATCACCACTGTCTTCACTCCCTGGATCGCCCTGGGCATCGCGCTTCTCATTGGCTTTTTCGCCAGTTATCTGACCGCGCTGTCGTGGGCCGATCTCACGTTTGTGCTGCCCGCAACGGCCTTCGGCAACGTGATCGTCGCGCTGCTGGCGCGCTTCTGGCTGAACGAGGCGATCTCTCTTGAGCGCTGGGCGGGGATTGTTCTGATTACCGTGGGCGTGGGCTTTGTGGCGCACGGGCCGTCGCTGACAGTAAGACCGGCGGCTCAAGCGCCGGCCCTCGTTGAAGCTGCGGATATGGGAGAGGAGCAGGCGCGATGACGATTCCCTACCCTGCCGCACAACCCGGTTTCTGGGCCGCATCCGCAATGATCGCGGCCATCATTCTCGCCTCGACCGCCGGCGAAGTGCTGACCGCCGCGGCCATGAAATCCATCGGCGACCTGGATGAGATTCGCGCCCACTCGGGAATGAAGGGCGCCATTCGCGCCGTCCTCACCTGCCCGCTCTTTTTCGCTGGTGTGAGTTTTCTGGCGCTGGCTTTTTTTGCCCTGCTCTTCGCCTTGAACCACATGAATCTGAGCTTTGTAGCTCCGGCCTCGGCCTCGCTCACGCTGGTCACCAACGCCATCGCTGGGAAGATTTTTCTCAAGGAGAATGTAGACCGCCGCCGGTGGACCTCGGCCGTGCTGGTTTGCATTGGGGTGTATCTTCTGGCGCATTGAAAAGCAGGGACTAAAGATTAGTACCTTTGAACAACCGCATCAGCCCTCGCGGCTTCAAATCGGGCTCAAAGCACTTGAGCGGTTCCTCAGCCGCCAGTCCAAGCGCTTCTGCAGCCAAGTGACCGGAGCGCGCCGCGCTCTCCATCGTCGACGGCCAGCCGGTTGCGGTCCAGTCTCCGGCCAAAAAAAGATTCGGCCATGGGGAAATCGCCGCTGGCCGCGCCGAGTCGATTCCCGGAGACACACCAAAGGTGGCGCGCATCTCCTTGACCAGCGCAGCCTTCAACAGCCTGGCCTCGCCCGCGCGCGGAAAAAACTCCGCAAGCTCGCGGAGCGCCTGCTGGATCGCGGCCTCGCGCGGCAACGCCGCAAAGGCTCGGGTGGCGCTGACGACCAATTCGATGTAGTGCCCGCCGCGCCCGGTTTGCAGCTTTGACTGGTTGTACATCCAGTGAATCTCGCGGTCCAGCAGCACCGCATGTTCGAGACCGGTAATCTCGCGGTCGAACCACAGATGCACGCTGCACAAGGGCCAATGCTCGTGGCGTTCGATCTGGCGGGACAGCTTCTCCGTGTCTTCTTCGGCGGGCAGGCGGGGCAATAACTTCTGCATCGCCTCAAACGGCAAGGCCAAAATTACGAAATCTGAAATCAGCTCACCCGCGCGCGTGCAAATCATCCACTGCGAAGTCTCTTCATCCCAGGCCGCGCCTTCGACGGGCGTGTTCAACAGCACGCTGCCGCCGCGCTCTGCAAGAAACGGCGTCACGCCCGCGTAGAGTTCGCTTAGCGGGACCGTGCTCATCCCCATGCTGCCCGCTTCGGCCGAGTTTAAGAACAGCTCGCGAATCACTTTGGCCGCGTAGGGCACGGCAATCGAATCAAGCTCCGCATTCAACGCGCTGGCAATCACCAGCCGCCAGAAACGATTCAGCGAGCCCTCGGTCTGCTTGTGCCTGCGGAGCCAGGCGTCGAGAGACTCGCGTGTGTCGATGAGTGCCGCTGGCTTCATCATCGCCCGCATCGCGCGGCCCAGCGATATTTTGTCGGCGAACGTGAGAGACTTTGCACTCAGGAAGCTAGGCGCGCCATGCAACGGCGCCGGCAAACGGAGCGGACCCCATTCGAAAGGCTCCAGCCGCGACCTGCGCCCGCCCGGCTCGATCATCGTCATCTCGTGGGTCCAGTGGATGCGATCAGCGACGCCGATGCGGCGATAGAAGCCGAGGAGATTGGTGCAGCAGCCGAAGAGCACATGCTGGCAATTGTCGATGACCTCATTCACGCCCGGATGCAGATAGGAGCTGGCGCGCCCGCCCAGGTAGCCGCGCTGCTCGACCAGTTGCACGCGGAAGCCGGCCTCGGCCAGGGCGCAAGCCGCGCTCATACCGGCCACGCCGCCGCCGATGACGGTGATAGTCCTTTGTGCGCGCAGTCGAACTGTTTCTGGCCCAGGATGCATTCTTTTCCCTCAGGGGCTAAAGCCCTGCCTATTTCCAGTCCATTTCGGCACGACTAAAGTCGTGCCCTGACACAAGGCGGTTTATTGCAACATGCTCTAGACCCACAGCCGCGCCAAGCCAATCCGCGCCATGCCCACAACAAGAATGCCGAGCTTCTGCGGCAAGGGTACGCTGGCGCGGCGCGAAAAGACATCGTAATCCGCGCGCTCGATGCGCTTCAACAGGCCGTGATAAATCGAAACCAGCACCCAGAGGGCTGGGCGGCTCTCGATGTCGATCAGGGGTAATAACTCCTGGGCCGACCAATAAAAGACCCGCGCGCGCCGGGCAATGGCGGCGAGCAAGGCGCGTTCGCTGTCCGTGAGCGGTGCACCGGGCGTGCGGTGCAGCAGAGAGTCCAGCGAGACGTTGTGCGCCGCCAGGTCTTCCAGCGGCAGATAGACGCGATTGCGGGCTGCATCCTCGGATACATCGCGCAGAATGTTGGTGAGCTGGAAGGCGATGCCTGTCTCTTCAGCCAGCTTCTCGGCGCGTGAATCGGTGTAACCGAAGATGCGAATGCAAACCAGGCCCACGACCGAGGCCACCAGATAACAGTACCGATAGAGGTCGGCAAAGGTGGGATACGTGTCTGGCTCGCCGTATGCGGCGCGGTCAAGGTCCATGGTCACGCCGGCGACTAACTCATCGAGCAGGCCGAGCGGAATATGGAAACGCACAGTGGCGTCGCGCACGGCAAGAAAAGCCGGATCGGCCGTGAAGCCGCCCGCGCAGACGGCGCGCCACTCGGCCATCCACGCATCCAAACAGCGGCGGCGTTCGTCGCGAGGCAGGGATTCGTCATCGGCCAGGTCGTCGGCCTGGCGCATGAATGCGTAAATGGCGCAGATGGCGTTGCGGCGCGGGGTGGGCAGCGCGACGAATGCGTAGTAGAAGTTCTTCGCCTCACGCCGTGCGATGGCGCGACAAGCCGCGTAGGCTTTCTTCAGCGTGAGTCCGTCCGATGTGAGTGCCTGGGTCACGCCTTCCCTCAAATCCGGTTGCCGAGGCGCAGGAAGGGCAACATTTTGCCGCTGACGGCGCGCAGAGCTAACGCCAGTTTTCTGCTCTTCGTGATGGCGGGCCGCGCGCTGAGCACGTCGTAGCCCTGTCGCTCGATGGCGCGCAGAATCTCCAGACCGCCACGGCTGAAGAGGTCCAGGTCAAGCGCCAGGTCGCGGTTGACCATGCCGATAAGCGGAAGTCCCTGCTCAAAGAGCGAGCGCGCGTAATCGACTTCGCAACGCATCAGCCCGCGAAACTCCGGCGTGACGACGCTCTCGGCAATCTGCTCCTCGCTGACGCGAAAGACCTCCATGTCGTTTTTCGGAATATAGATGCGGCCCCTGGCATAATCCTGGCGCACATCTTGCCAGAAGTTGGCCAGTTGCAGCGCGGTACAGGTGGCGTCGGAGAGGTGGAAGATCTCGTCAGATTCATCTGAGGGCGCCTCGCCGCAGGCGTAGAGCACCAGGCGGCCAACGGGATTTGCCGAGTAGCGGCAGTAGGCCCGCACATCGTCGATGGTGTCGTAGCGTTTGACGGTTTGATCCTGGCGGAAGGCGACCAGAAGATCGGCAAAAGGCTCCCTGGGGATGGTACATTCATTGATCGTCTCGGCCAACGCGACAAAGACCGGATGCCGCGTGCGGCCCTCGTAGCAGGCATCGAGTTCGCGGCCCCAGAAATCAAGTAGAGCGAGGGCCTGCGCCGTATCGGCAACCTCGTCGCCCAAGTCATCGGAGACGCGGCAGTAGGCGTAGATGGCATGAAAATGCGGGCGCAGATCCCTGGGCAGAAACCACGAGGCAACGTGGAAGTTTTCGTAGTGCGACTCGGCCAACTGCTTGCACCAGTCGCGCGCTTCCTCGAGCGTGGGCGCAACATCCGGGATGCGATAGCTCGAGGGCAGAGCAGCCCAGCCGCGGGAGAGCAATTCGTCCTCAGACAGCGTTTCCTTGTTGAGCGTCTTGTTGTCCGGTTCCACAGCTTCCGTCTTCATGGCGTCGCCTCAAGGCACAATGGCGGTCTTGATCTCGCTGCCCCGCTTCATCAGCTTCTCAAAGACGCGGTTGAGTTCGTAGAGGTGAGCGTGGCCGGTGATGAAGGCGGCTGCCTGGAAGCGGCCGCTGGCGATCAGATCAAGCGCCTTGCGGCAGATAGCCGGGGTGTGGTGGAAGGTGGCGCGCAAGGTGATGTCGGAATAGTGGATGCGATTGGTGTCGAGAGTGACGTGTGTGCCCAGGGCGCATCCGCCGAAGAAGTTGACAGTCCCGCCCTTGCGCACCAACTCCACGGCCTCCTGCCAGGCTTCGGGCACGCCGACGGCCTCGATGGCGATGTCCACGCCCTGATTCTTTTCCGTGAGCGCGCGTGTTTCGCGGATGGCCTGGCGAATGTTGGTGGTCTGGACGACATGGGCCGCGCCCAACTGGCGCGCCGCCTCCACCTGGCCGTCGTGCTTGACGATGGCGATCACGTTGCAACCGGCCAGAGCGGCGACGTGGAGAATCATCAGCCCCAGCGGGCCGCCGCCGATAACAGCCACCGTGTCGCCCGAGTGCGGGCGCGAGTCCTCAAAGCCATGCACCGCGCAGGCCAGCGGCTCAGTCAGCGCCGCGTGCTCCAGCGGCACGTGGTCAGGCACATGGAGCGTATTCATGGCCACGATGCGAGCCGGGACGCGTATGAACTCGGCATAAGCGCCGTTATTGAAGAGCAGATCGTCGCAGAGGTTCTCCTGGCCGCGAGCGCAAAAATAACACTGGCCGCAGGGCGCGGAGTTGAGCGCGACTACGCGGTCGCCGGAGGCAAAGCCGGTGACGCCCTCGCCGGCTTCGACAACCGTTCCCGCCAGCTCATGGCCAAAAAGGGCCGGAGGCACGATCATGCGGGCATGATAGCCACGGCGGAAGACTTTCAGGTCAGTGCCGCAGGTTAGAGCCGCGCCCACGCTGACGACCAGTTCACCGGGCTCCGCCTGGGGAACCGGCACACTCTCGATACGAATATCTTCGCGTCCGTGGAGGACCGCGGCCTTCATCGTCGTGCGGCCGTGGAAAAGCACATTCTCGACGGTCATGCGGCCTTGGTGGACGGCGGATTCTACCTTCTTGCGGCCCTCGACGACCACTGTCTCGACTGTATTCAGGCCCCCCTCGACTACGTTCTCAACTTTCTTACGGCTTTCTTCGACAACAGTCTCGACGGTCTTACGGCCCCGGAGGATCACAGCCTTTACTGTGTTCGCCATCGGATCTGTCCTATTCCTTTCCAACTCCAGGCACAGGTTCAATCATAATCTTCATCGAGTCTGCCTGGGGGTGAGAAGCGACCTCGATGGCCTTCACCGCCTCCTCCAGCGGAAAGCGGTGCGAGATCAGTTGCGTCCAATCGAATCCCCTGCCGGAGCCGCCAAAGACCAACTCTTCAACTTCGGGCTGAATCGACGTCGAGGCCGAATAGGATCCGAGCAGGGTCTTCTCGTCCAGGCACACCGCTCCGGGGTCGAAGGCGGCTTCGTCGTGCTGCGTATGGGCAAAGAGCATCACCTTGCCTCCGGGGCGCACCGCGTCTACGCCGGTCTGGATCAGCGCATTTCCGCCCACGGCCAGAATGACGGCGTCCGCGCCGCGGTCTTCGGTGGCGGCATGGGCGCGCTCGATGACGTTTTCCGTTCCTGCGTGGATGGGTTCACACAGCCCAAATTTGGCGGCGATAGCGTGGCGCTCGGGATACAAATCCGAGGTGAGCACGCTAGCGCCGGTGCGGCGCGAGAGCGCGGCCAGCATGATGCCGATGGGGCCCTGGCCGATGACCAGCACGGTCTCATCCGCAGCCAGGTCGAGCAGCTTTACGCCCTTCAGGACGGTGTTCACCGGCTCGATGAAGGCGGCCTGCTCAAAGGAAATGCCGTCTGGAATCCGCACCACGCCGTGGCTGGCCACGATCCAATCCATGACCCGGATGTACTCCGCAAAGCCGCCGCCGGAAGGCTCAAAGCCGGCCGTCGCGCCCACTTTCTTATAGACCGCGCACTGCGCCGGCGTCTGCTTGCGGCAGTAGTAGCACTGGCCGCAGGGAATGTGATGAAAGACCATCACGCGGTCGCCGACGGCAAAGCGCTCGACGCCAGCGCCCACGCGCACAATGGTTCCAGCCATCTCATGGCCGAAGATGCGCGGGGCGGAGTGCGAGCCGGTGTGAATCTTTTTCAGGTCCGTGCCGCAGATGCCGCAGGTGGCGATTTTGACCAGCAGTTCGCCGGGGCCGATTTCGGGCACGGGCACGGTTTCTACGCGTATGTCGTTGACGCCGCGATAGACTACGGCCCGCATGATGGCGGGGATGCTTGACTCGATATGGGGTTCAGCGTTGGTGGTTTGGGTAGCCATTGCGCTTGCTTGCGGGCCCTCGTTCATCCAGAAGATTGAGCAGCGACTGCGCGATGTTGCGTGCAGCCTTTCTGCTATTTTCGCCCATCCGCATGAGTGCGGGCCAGTGCCAGGGACGGAGAATGGCGAAAACGATGAACCGGGCCAGTTTGAACTGGCCATCGAGCGAAATAAAGCTATTGAAATCAGGTAGTTGTTCGGAGGGTCCGTCGCTGATTCCCTTGATGCAATAAAAAGGAATGCCGCGCATCTGGGCCAGACGGGCGACACCCGCGGCCTCCATGTCGACGAGGGCGGCTTGGTAGGTTTCGGCGAGGCGAAGTTTTTCGTGAGCGCCGGCGACGCGGGAGCTGGTCACCAGCCAGGAATTATTTGGGGGACATGCGGCCACAAAGCGTTCTCCGGTTCGCGCATCAATGACGGTGGAGACGTCGTAGGCCAGTCCGAGCAAAAGCTCCTCGCGCAAGGCTCCCGCCCAACCGGTGGAGATCACTTCGTCGACGGGGCCATCTTTTTCCACCTCAGCAAAGGCGCGCGTGGCTGCAGCAACGCCGGCTCCGGCGCAGGCGGCAATCCATTCGCCCTCGTCGAAGCGCCGGCGCCAGAGATGGACGCCATTCGTGCGCTCGTGCCGCCAGCCGCGGACCAACGGCTTCAACTCTCCCGCCATAGCGGCAATGATGGCAATGCGGGTCATCTCTGGGCCTTGGGCGCATACCCATTTGCACGGAACCACTCGATAGCGGCGCGCATGGCGGGGTTGACGGGCAAAATGCGGAAGTCCAGTTCCTGCTGCGCGTGGGCGCTACTGGCGTACATCTTCTTGCGGCCCATGCGGACTTCTTCGAGCGTCGCGCGCGGCTCACGTCCGCGGATGCGGCCGGTGATCCACTCCTCAAAAAACGCATAGGTTGCGGCGATGGCAAAGGGAATCTTGACCGTGGGCGAGGGCAGGCCAGTAATCTCCGACATCTTGTCGAGAATCTGCTTGAGGGTGAGGTTCTCGCCGCCCAGAATGTAGCGATGTCCGGACTGGCCTTTGGTGAGCGCGGAGACGTGCGCGCGGGCGACCTCGGCGACATCTACAAGATTGAGGCCTGTGTCCACGTAGGCGGGAAATTTGCCGTTCAAAAAATCTACAAAGATGCGGCCGGTGGGCGTGGGCTTCACGTCGTGCGGCCCCACGGGTGTTGTCGGGTTGAGGATGATGACCTGCTGCCCGGCTTCTGCGGCTTTGATCGCTTCGAGCTCGGCGAGGAACTTGGAACGCTTGTAGTGGCCGACCATGTCATCGAGCGTGACCGGCG